>JAKATV010000484.1 GCA_021818565.1 Planctomycetota bacterium | reverse complement strand
CATTATGCCAGTACCAATCAAACTTCGGTATCAGCGGTATTAAATTCGTCCGCCACCAAGGCGCTAAGTTTTATTGCTGTTGGTCCGCAGGGCGGTGCCTCGGGCGGCCCGCTGGCTTCGTTCGGAATCCCCGGCGGGGGTATGGGGTCGGGGCCGCCATCGCGATTTCTGGGCCGCGGCGGTAATGCCACCCGAATAGTTTATATCATCGATCACTCCGGATTGATGCTCTATAATTTTGAGCTTGTGGCTAAGGAGTTACGGAAATCTGTAGGCCAACTGGTTCCAATCCAACGATTTTCGGTAATTCTTGTCAGTGGGCATGCCCGTTCATTGGGTAATCTGGGCCTCGTGCACGCCACAATGCCCGCAAAAAAAATATTCCGGACCCAATTTTTCCAAGTTCATCCCTCCGGTGCGGCCCGCGGCCGCTTGGCGGTGTATGAAAATGCTTTTCGCATGGCCTTTAGATTGCATCCGCAAATTATCTATTTTGTCACCAACGGCGGCTTTGATCCAAGCTTGGCTCAGAGAGTAAAAAAAATGGATATTCATGGCACGAATGTGTTTACCTATACGTTCTTAAATGGTCACTCGCGGCAATTCGTGGCGCAATTGCGGCTCTACTCGGGCGCTTTAAAGAAAATCGCCAAAGAAACCGGTGGACAATATCGTCTTATCAAGGAATAGTTTATAACTTCCGACGGCCAACGGGCCGTTGGAATTGTGTGTAATTCCCCGGCTTTAGCCGATAATAAATTCAAAGGAGTCCTTTTATGTTCAGTCGTTATGCTCAATCCCGCTCCCGCATCATGCTTCTGGGTGTCTTGTTTTGCGGTACGCTTCTGGCTCTGAGTCGCACGGCCATGGCCCAAAGCGCCGGCGGCGGTGGGGGGGCGGGAACGTATCATCCCAATCCGATTCTTTGGGGTTTGGATATTACCGTCATCGTGGTGCTGGTCGGCTGCTCATTGGCCAGTATCGCGTTAATCTTTGACGCCGTTTTGCATCTGCGTGAAAAGAAAATTGCCCCCATCGAAACCACCGAGCATATCCGGTCACTTATTGATTCGCGGCAACTTAAGGAGCTTATTGATTTCACCGCCGCCGATCAGTCTTTTGTCAGCAAGGCCATGCAGGCGGGCATTCGTCGAGCACACCTGGGCTATGGTGCCATGCGGGAAGGATTGGAAAGTGCGGTATCGGAAAACAGTGCAAATTTATTTCGACGCATCGAGATGCTTAACGTCATTGGAAACATCGGGCCGCTGATCGGTCTTTTAGGAACCGTGTTGGGTATGATTGAAGCATTTAACGCTCTGCACCATGCCGGTGGGCAGGCCAAAGTTTCTGATTTGTCGGTGGGTATCGCCACGGCCTTATGGCATACCTTCGGCGGCCTGGCTGTGGCCATTCCTTCGCTGATCGCGTTTGGTTTTTTCCGTATGAGACTGGATAAAATTGTCAGTCGGGCGTCGGTGCTTTCTGAAGAATTGCTGGAAAGCCTGCGACCGGCGGATAAATCTGCTGCGGCGGCGTCAGCGTCGGAGAGCAGCAAACCCATGGCCCGGCCGGTGCCGCGCAGAACCAGCACGGGATCAGGTGATACCGGCGCGGGCGTGTAACGGCGGCATCGTACTGCCCCCGGCGTTCGCCGGGGAACCGGCTTAATAGGAGTTTACACCATGAAAATTCGCGGTATAAAACCGATGCAGGATGCGCATGTGAATGTCACACCCCTTATAGACATTATCATGTGTTTGATCATCTTTTTTCTGTTGGTGGGTCATATTGCCAAGGCGGCTTCGGTGAAGGGAATAAAAATTCCCGCCGCTAAAAACGGGAAAGATTTGCGTGATAAAAGCAATCAATTGATTATCAATCTTGTGCCCCCCACCGGCGGATACAGTAACGACGCCGCGCCGGCGATTTTAATTTGGAATAACCAGATTCCCGAAAGCCAATTGGCCACTTATCTGCGTAAGCAGAAAAGTGACAACCCCGCCATCAAAGTTGTGCTCCGGGCCGATCGGTCCATCCCGTATCGCTTTGTGGCACCGGTGTTGATCAGTTGCGCTCAGGCCGGTATTGCCAGTATTCATTTTATGACCCGCAGGCCCGGCTGATTCCGCGGATAAAATAATGCTCAGAGGTTCCCATGGCACGATCCACAAAACATAAAAGTCGCGGAATGCACGCGGCCCATCACGTCGGCCCCAATATGACACCCATGGTGGATGTGGTGATGGTTATTCTGATATTTTTCATGCTGGGAAGTTCATTTGTCAGCCCGGATTGGTATTTAACCAACAACACGCCGGCCATCAAAGGTGGATTATCCAATGTTAAAACCAATGCTATGCCCCCAACCCGCATCAATATTAAACTGCGGGTCCGGGGCACGCGTACTATTGCCATTTTGCCGGGCCTGCAAACCGCTGATCTTTCCGGTGAATTGGCTACCTACCTGACCAACAAACATAAAGCTTTGAGCAAAGGCGTACCGGTGCAGGTATTTATTTCCCCTTCCAACGGTGTACCTTATAAAGATGTTATCACCACGTATAGTGACTGTATTCAAGCCCGGTTTAAACAGGTGGCGTTTCGGCCACCGCCGGCCCAGTAAGTACTGCCGGAGGAAGCGAGAGCGGTTGAGGCTGTGCGGCCCTGAAGGTGTTTAACGCCCCCATGCTTTACGGAACACCATCGCCGCGTACACGCGGGTTTATCTGCCAATAAGGGATTTGTCACCATGCAAGGAATTCGAAAACACGTCAT
>JAKATV010000144.1 GCA_021818565.1 Planctomycetota bacterium | reverse complement strand
ATGATATTAATGCGCGGTTACTGACGATGTTTCAGCCGCAGGTAGAGGCGATGAAGTTACAAATGCGCCAGGCGGAAGCAACCCAGAACAATGTGTCGGTGGCTTCCTGGCGCGAGTATTTTATCGGCTTGCACCCGCGTGCATACCTGCAAGAACTTATTGCGGAAATTCAGTCACGCGTCGGTCCGTAGCACACGGCCGCGAACGCATAGTTTGCCGCGCTTATTCCGGCTCCGGCGGCGGCGGAACCTGCGTGGTCGGTACGGCGTCTGATTTGGCCGCTGCGGTAGCGCTGCGTCTGGCCGGAATATCGGCATCACGGTTGTAGGCTTGAACAATATTCTGTACCAGTCGATGTCGCACAATATCAGCTCGGCCAAGCTCAATAAACGCCACGCCCTTTACCCCGGAGAGTTTGCGGTGCGCATCGACCAAGCCGCTGACCTGCCCCGGCTCCAAATCCACCTGTGTAGGATCGCCCGTTACAACCATTTTGCTGCCTTCGCCCAGGCGCGTCAGGAACATGAGCATCTGGGCGGGGGTGGTATTTTGCGCTTCATCCAACAGGACGATGCTTTCATTAAGCGTGCGCCCGCGCATGTAAGCCAGGGGAGCCAGTTCAATCATGTCATTGGCCATGAACCGCCGAATCTGTTCATACGGCATCATATCATGCAGAGCATCCAATAGAGGCCGCAAATAGGGATTGACCTTGGCCTGAATATCTCCGGGTAGAAAGCCGAGCTTTTCGCCGGCCTCCACCGCGGGCCGCACCAATACCAGCCGCCGCACTTTATTTTGCCGCAACATGCTCACCGCCAGCGCCACCGCCAGAAAAGTTTTTCCTGTGCCCGCCGGTCCGGCACAAAAGACCAGATCATGTGCCAGCATGGCGTTGACATAATGCCGCTGCCCCGCCGTGCGCGGTTCAATGGCCCGACCGCTGACCGTGACATCCAAAAGCGCCGGATGCTGCATGTGCGTGTCCGGAGCCGCCAGGCGAATAGCCGACGCGATATGCTCCTGATTCAGAGACCGATGTTCTTTAAGTAAACGCCGCATCTGGTGCAACGTGGCCACACAATGTTCCACCGCCGCCGGTTCGCCGCTGATTTTAAGCTGGTCATCGCGCGCAATTAGCGTAACGCCCAGCAATTCGCGCAATGTTTTAAGATGTCGATCCGCCGAGCCATATAACCCCAGACGGTGCTGCGCGTCGATTTGAACAGTGACAACCATGCGGACCTACCTCAGAAACAGTTATATCACGAACTGCCGGATAAAGCGTTAAGGAATCTTACAGCCCATATTATTCTTTTTCCACGCCGCGCTGCAATTTTTCCGCGTCGCACCGACGCTGCAAGAAACTCCCGATCAGGATTAACGCAGGAGACTCGGGAGTCCACATCCCCTTTTTAGCACTATCGCCGAGCGTCAACTCCGGATTTTCACCTGGAAAGCGACACGGGAACGTGATTAGTCATTTGAAATCGGTTGTACCGGATTGCCACCAGGTATAACACTCAGCGGTGCCAGAGGGCCTGGCACGCCCGCCCCCAACCTGCTATTTTTCCGGTGGATTGGCCAAAAGGTTTCGCAGGACGTTTAACAGCGTTTGGCCTTCAAAATAATTGGGGGGCAGCCGCAGGTGAATGGCTTTCTGGTCTACCGGCCGCAGGGACCCCGGCGACTTGCTTAACAGCGGCCCAAGTTTGGAAAGATCCTGCATGGTAAACACCAGGTCCGGTGGTTGGCTCATCAGGTTAGTGATCGTCCAGGCGGCGGCCAGTACGCGCAATTCGGTGAGTTGGAACAGGGTTTCCGCGGCTTTGGGCAATGGGCCGAACGCATCGACAATATCTTTTCGCAACGCTTCGATAATCTCCATTGAATGACACCGCGACAAGCGGCGGTACAATTCCATACGTTGCTTCTCCGCCATGATATACGTGCGCGGAAAACTTCCGGAAATGCCTATGTCGATGTTCACTTCCGGCGGGCGATCAATGGGTTGATTTTTCACCCGTTTGACGGCTTCCTCCAGCAACTGGCAATACAGTTCATATCCTACCGCCGCAATATGGCCCGACTGCTCATCACCCAACAGATTGCCCGCGCCGCGAATTTCCAGATCGCGCAGCGCAATTTTGAACCCCGCACCCAGTGAGGCGTATTCCTCCATGGCTTTGAGCCGCTTGGCCGCCGATTCGCTTAACGCTTTATTTTCGCTGATTACCAGATAGCAATAGGCCCGATGACGCGAGCGGCCCACGCGGCCCCGCAGTTGGTGCAGATCGCTTAATCCAAAGTTTTCCGCCTCATGAATAAATATGGTATTGGCTGTGGGAATATCCAGTCCGCTTTCAATAATGGTTGTGGAAACCAGAATATCCGCTTCCCGCTTTACAAACGTGTGCATGACCTGCTCAAGTTCATGGTCCGGCATTTGGCCATGGCCAATGACAATGCGGGCGTTGGGCACCAGCCGTCGTAGTTTGTCCGCAACGGATTCGATATTCCACACGCGGTTATGCACAAAATAAATCTGCCCGTCGCGGGCCAGTTCGCGCTCAATGGCCTGCTTGATTCTGGCACCTTCCCATCCCATCACTTCCGTGACCACGCTGCGCCGGTCACGCGGCGGGGTGGATAAATTGGAAATGTCCCGTATTCCCAGCAGACTCATGTGCAACGTGCGGGGAATGGGTGTTGCGGTCATGGTCAGCACGTCCACGGTCAGGCGCAATTTTTTTAAGCGTTCTTTATTTTCCACCCCGAAGCG
>JAKATV010000254.1 GCA_021818565.1 Planctomycetota bacterium | reverse complement strand
ATCGCTTGGATTATCTTTTGCGGGGGGAATCGGTGTGGATTTATTATTCCATTTATTCCATAGCGACTGCATCGAAGGAGTATTCCAGTTTATGGTGGGTTCGTTGGCCAGTTCATACGTGAGAATCACATTGCGGCCCTTGTAACGGCTGGCCATCAAATGCCAGAATTGCACCTGATCCTCCACCACCTTGGGGTCGGCATATTCATCTCCGCGTTGCCAGATCGGAACTTCACTTTTTGGCCGGCCCTGCCAGGTGGTTAATCCACAGACCTGCACATAAATGCCCGCCTCTTCCGCCGCCGCCAGAAACTGATCAAATTTTTCAAGGGCCGCTGGATCAAGCACCCCGGGCCGCGGATAAAAAGACAGGCTGGTAAGCCATAACCGCACCGTGTTGAAACTCAAAGCTTTGAGGGTTTTTAAATCTTTAAGCGCTGCGCGGGCGTCAAACTCTGCCCAGAATCGCGGTGTCCAGCCGTTGCTGGCGCGGAAATACATGGCTCCTATGGGAATAAAGGGTTCGTTTTCTCCCGTTACCAATCCACGCCATCCCGCGCGCACCCGCACCTTGGGCAACGCACCGCCATGGCCCACCGACAGCGGGTCCGCATGCCGTTCTGCATGCGGTTGTCCGACCTGTGCGTCTAAACCATTCCATGATATTGTCAGTGCCCCGGCCACACCAGATGCCGCCAACATACAAAAATCTCTGCGACGCATAAGCAAATTTCCTTTCAGCAACACATTATCCCTCAACACCATCTGACCGGTTGAGATTGGTTCAACCGTGGAGGTCCGCGCGTTGAATAAATCGTCACCCACTGCGACACAAGCAAACTCAGTCTTCTCCCGCAAAATGCTCGGTGTAAAATATCAATATGCCACGCGTTCCGTCCGATAAAGTAATGGGGATTAAAAGATTAGTCAAAACTGCATGGATGTATGCACCGAACAGGCAAGCCAAAAACGCATTGGCTCGCCGGAAGCACATGTCGCCGGCCTGACCGTTGCCAAGCGGCCATGGCGGTGCGGGGTTTTTACGCTTAAAATGCGCCGACTTGATTGCTGGACGGCCGGATCAGGAAAGTCATGGCGCATGACTGATCGGGTCGATGAAATTGCATGATGAAGGAAAGCAGCGCATGAAATTGGAAATTCCCGCCAGTTGCCGCACGGAGCCGATGAAGGTACTTTTGACGGGTGCCGCCGGTTTTCTCGGATCACATCTGGCGGAAGCGCTGGTAGGCATGGGGCATGACGTAACCGGTGTGGATTCCCTGATTACCGGCGCACGGGAGAATTTGCGGAGCCTGGAAAATAATCCGCACTTCAGACTTATTGAACACGACTTGGCCGCGGGCTTGCCGGCTGAGGTTGACGCCGGCCAATACCAACGAATCTGGCATCTGGCCAGTCCGGCCAGTCCGGTGGGATATGTGAAGCATCAGGTGATCACCTTGAAGGTGAATGCCATGGCAACAATAGCATTGCTGGAACTGGCTCAACGGTGTAAAGCCCGTATGTTCATCGCTTCCACCAGCGAATGTTACGGCGATCCGCTGGAACATCCGCAGCGCGAAACCTACTGGGGACATGTGAATCCGGTGGGTATGCGCAGCATGTACGATGAAGCCAAGCGTTTCATGGAAGCCGCCACTATGGCGTATCATCGCGAGCGCGGAGTGGATACCCGCATTGTCCGAATTTTCAATACCTACGGCCCTCGTCTGGCCATTGATGACGGGCGCGTGGTCGTGGCCTTTATCAAGCAGTCGCTGAAAGGCGAGCCGCTGACGGTGCAGGGCGATGGTTCACAAACCCGATCTTTGTGCTATGTGGAGGATGAAATTCGCGGCTTTATCATGCTCATGGAATCGCAACCGTATCATTTGCCGGTGAATATCGGCAATCCCGATGAAGTCACCGTGCTGCAATTGGCCGAGGAAATCCGGGAACTGGTCGGGTCAAAAAGCGAAATCATCCGCATGCCACTGCCACCGGATGATCCGCGTCAGCGCTGCCCGGATATCACGCTGGCAAAAAATCTACTGCAGTGGACTCCCGTAGTGAATCGCCGCGAAGGCCTTAAACGGACGATTGAATATTATCGGAAAAAGATTCAGGCGTGAATTCTGCGGCAGTTGCCAGAATAATTTCCCAATTTGGCCTGTAAACAACCCCGGCACCGTCGGCAATATGAGGAAGTCGGCCGGGTTTTACAAAAGCTATGTATGGTCCGTTTCTTAATGCCCGGTACTTCCAAAGCCGCCGGTGCCACGGGTGGTGGATGACAGGTGCTCCGGCGAGTCCACTGGCTGCCAGGCGGCGCGCGTGACCGGGGCGATGACCATTTGGGCGATGCGCATGCCGCGGGTTACCGTAAATGGTTCGGAACCCAGATTAATCATAATAATTTTCAGTTCCCCGCGATAATCCGCATCGATGGTGCCCGGCGAATTGGGCAACGTGATCCCATTTTTTAACGCCAATCCGGAGCGCGGCCGAATTTGCGCTTCATGGCCATCCGGAATCGCCATGACAAAACCGCAGGGTATCAACACACGCTGCTGCGGAGCAATAACCACCGGCTCAACCACCGCCGCCTGCAAATCCATACCCGCGCTGTGCAGCGTTTGATATGATGGATTATCCAGTCCTTTGCCGTGGGGCAGCCAGGCGATTTGAATGGTTATATGATCGTGCACAAGCCTACTCCAATTATTCAATGAGACCGGCGGGTTGAAAAGTTATGCCAGCAATGCTACCCACCGGGAAAATAA
>JAKATV010000181.1 GCA_021818565.1 Planctomycetota bacterium | reverse complement strand
CCGGGACGTTGCCGCTGGCCGGGCCACTGGAGGCAGATTTGCGGCGTGTATCTGCCGTTGAGGCTGCCAATTTTATCGCCGAGCATAAGCACGATTTTCCGGGCGATGCGGAAAATGAATTCTGGATCAGTGAAGCGATCCGCCTTGGTAAATTGTGCGGTATACGGAGCCGCCTGGCGGATGCGGGGCGATCGCTGGATTTGGGGCAATCGCTGGAGGACATATCGCCGATACTGTCCGATCTTCAAGCCGAGGGAGAATCAGTATCCTCTGCAAAACTGCCGGAACTAAAAATTGTCTCCATTGGTGATATTCGGGAAAATCCGGAGCCAGAGCAGGAATGGGTTATTGATGGGCTTGTGCCATCAGGAACCGTGACCAATCTGGCGGGCCACGGGGGCACGGGAAAATCGCTGCTGCTCTTGGAGGCGGCCGCGCATGTTGTGGTGGGAATGCCATTTCTTGGCCGCAACGTGGCACGTGGGGCGGTTGTCTATTTCAGTGGCGAGGATGGATCGCCGATGATCCGTCGCCGGATGGGGCCGATATATGACGCCTTTGGGCTTGATCCCGTTGAAGTCGCCGCCGGCCTGACCATAATTGACGGCCAAGACAATCCAACCTTATACAGTGTTGAGGAAAACAAATACGGCACGCTTGGAACCACAACGCCAACGTATTCCGCGCTCAAGGCCTTGGTATCGGAAATCAAGCCGGTATTGGTGATAGTGGATAATGGTTCGGATTCTTTCGACGGCAACGAAAACGAACGGCGGACGGTGCGGGCCTTTGTGCGATCACTGGTGGCCGCCGTGACAGAGTTCAATGGGGCCGTTATCTTGCTCTTGCACACCAATAAGATTAGCGCCCGGGGCAAGGATAGGTCTACCGAAAATTATAGCGGCAGCACTGCGTGGCACAATTCGGCGCGATCCCGCCTGGCACTGCTGCGTGATGATGAAGCCGGGGAGGGCCGTAGCGTTCTGGTGCAGGAAAAATCCAACCTGGGGCCGCTGTCGGAACCTCTCCGATTGCAATACTCCGGTGGCGTAATTTTACAGGCCTATGACGATTCTACCAGCACCGTCGGATCAGAAACGACACTTCTGGGGATGGTGTCTGAATTCAATTCACGCGGCGAACACCTTTACGTCAACGCGCGCGCACCCAGCAACGCATTTAAAGTTTTATCGGCGGAGCCGAACTTCCCGAAGCGCATGAGCCGGGGAGCCTTTGACGCCGCGATGCGGAGCCTGCAACGCAAGGGGCACATTCAAGTATCTCAAGAGAAAAACTCGCAACGCCGAATCGTTGAAATATGGCGGGCTACTCCGGAGGGCATGGCCGCAATTCAACCGGGGGTAAATCATGTGCCTTGAAGTCCCAATTACCACGGTTGCGCGGACTGCGCGGACATTGCGCGGACATATCTCCGCGCACTCCGCGCACTTGGCCCGCACAAGGTGCGCGGACATAGTGCAGGGGGTGTGGGGGAAGTCCGCGCACGCATGTTGGCGCACTCATGCCGACTGGCGGGTACCAACTGCTGCTCTCGGTTCCATGAAGTCCGCGCACTCGGCGAAACGATTTTTGTGAACAATGAAACGGAGTTGCCATGAAATTTCTCGAAGTCGAATCGGGCCAACTGGTGGAAACCGAATTTGAGCCTGACCCGGATTATCTCTGGCGGATGGATACGGGCAAGCCTACTTATCTTCAAATCAAGACCGCGACCCGGCGCGGCAAATGGATCCTCAAGCGAGGCGGACGGGACGATCCGGCGTACTGGCTGGAAATAAAATCCGTTGAGCCGGGCTATCTGGTGGATATTCTCTGCCACCTTGCGGAAAAGCGTTGGGTTAATCAGGGGCAACTGTTGGAGGCCATGCTGCCGCTTTTCCGGGCCGCACGGGAGATACACTTTGCCAAGCGGGAGGAAAACCATGCCTGACGCTGACGGCCAAAAACTTGATCGCCTGATCCGACGCCGCCGCCGGGCTTTGGCCCGGGCGCGATGGTGGAATTCAGCCTGGTATCGCATGGTGAATCTCTTGGCCGCTGTGGGGAGCGTGATCCTATGATAACGCGCCCGCTATTCGACCGCCCGCCCGCCAAGCCCGCACGCCGCGCGAAATCCGCGACGCCTACTTTGCCGCCCGTGGCCAAGTCGCCGCGTGAATGCTGGCGGATAACCGTTGTGCCGACCGGCGACGGGCCACCGGCGATAATCCGGGTACGGCGTATGCTCAAAAGCGCGATACGCGGCCATAAGCTAAAGGCCGTCCGCGTTGAATGCCTGGGCACCGTGGCGACGCCGAGCGTTGCGATGGCTTCCATATCGTCCGAAAGCCCGGCAGGCCCGGAAACGGCGGCTAATGAAGCCGCAAAAACGCCAATGCGCATCGACATGTTAAAAGGAGCCAGAAATGAGCAACGAACCGCCCCACGATGATTTTCCGCCGGATTCCAAACTTTCGGCCTTGCAGCAGAAAGCCGCGTATTTATTGGCGCTCGGCTGGAGCTACCGGCGTGTTTCGGCGGAAATTGGCGTGAGCCTGTCCACCATTCATCGCTGGAAGCAACTGCCGCAATTTGCGGAACATTTGAATGCGCTTTCCAGTGAAATCACGCACCGGTTCCAATCGCGCAACCTGCGCGCAACCCTGAAGGCCATCCGCACAATTCACCGCATCTGCTTTGACGAAAACCAGAAGGCGTCGGATCGCTTGGCGGCGGCAACTAAGATCATCGATTTGGCGATGAGTTGGTACGTCATTAGGCCGCTGGAAGT
>JAKATV010000117.1 GCA_021818565.1 Planctomycetota bacterium | reverse complement strand
CCGAGTTCGGATAGCCGACATGGTACATTCCTCCTTGAAGAGAAAATCACACCGACCCACCTCCAATGTGGATCATCTAACGCCCATTATAGCAAACCCCTTCCGCGTAAAGTGTCACGCACCCGGTTAAGTGGCGTGGCAATAAATCCGGACAGGCCCCTGCCGTGCGAGTTTCCAAGACCAACCAGTTTCTTTGCGCCGACATGTATGGCGTCGATTTTGCCGCCTGCCCGGAAAAATTACCACGCCCAGATTCACTATATCCCGACAATATATCCGGTGCCCAAATGCCCATGTGCCCATTGCCCATTATCACGCACTGGAACACGCGCGACGAGGCAAAATGGGATAGTACCGTTGCCCCATGTTCCGTCGCGAACTCAACGCTGCCGCATTGAGCTAACGCCAGGTGTCATTGCGGGCCGGGAATCGCCGAGGGGGCAGGATCAATTGAATTTCTACATTCCGCGCCCCGCCGGACAGACTGCCTGTCCGCGGTTATAATTGCAGCTCTATGGACGAGGTCTCTACATGGATGGCACCCCCGCCCCTGCGGATTGGTCATGTGCAACTTGCCGGCAACGCGTTGCTGGCACCAATTGCCGGTTACTGCGATGTATCGTTTCGGCTGGTGGCGCGAGCCTGTGGCGGCGTCGCCCTGGCGTGTACGGATCTGTTATGCCCGGAAGGCGTGCTGCGGGAAAATAAACGATCCATGGAATTGGCCGCCACCTGTCCGGAGGATTCTCCGCTTTCCATGCAGTTATACGGGGCTGATCCCCAGCGCTTATGTGATGCCGCAAAATGGGCGGCGGACCATGGGGCGACAATTATTGATATCAACATGGGTTGCCCCGTCGATAAAATTACCAAACGCGACGGCGGATCAGCCTTGTTATGCAACATCCCCCGCACGCTGGATATGGCCCAGCGCGTGGTGCGGGCGGTACCCCATATTCCGGTCACGGCGAAAGTGCGATTGGGGTGGGACGACCAGCGGCTGGTGGCCCCGTTTCTGGCCAATCGGCTGGAACAGGTGGGAATCGCGGCGGTGACGGTGCATGGCCGCACCACGGAAATGAGATTTCATGGCACAGTGCGGCTGGATGGCATTGCCGCGGTGGTTGCGGCGGTACATAAAATTCCGATTATCGGCAATGGCGATATCCGCACCGCCCAGGATGCGAAACGGATGTTTGACGTCACTGGTTGCGCCGGCGTAATGATTGGGCGCGCGGCGCTGGCGGCCCCTTGGCTGCTTCGAGATGTGCAGACATATTTGCAGTCAGGCGTAGTTCTTCCGCCGCCGACAATTCAGCAAAAGTGCCAATATATGCGGGATCATTTTTACAACATGATCCGCTTTCGCAATCAGCGCGTGGCAATTCTTGAATTTCGCAAGCGCGTGAGCTGGTATGCCAAGCACATGAATCCATGTCGGATATTGCGCGATGCTATGCGCGTCATTGATTCCGTGAACGATTTTGAGGCGGCTGTTGATAACTTTCTTTCCTGGCGCGCCCAGTGGGAATTGGCTAACCCGCATTTTACCGATTCATCGGCAAACCCGGACGAATCAGAAAATTTGGCCGCCTGACAAAACGCAAAAAATGGCGATCGACGCTACCTACCGAATTGCGAAAATTTATTTCACAAATTATCCGTGGTTTAGCCCGTTGAATGTACTCCCGGGCAAGGAAATTGTTTTGCCCCTTATTTTGGGACAATCGACCTCTTTACATTCTTAGATAAGTGACAATAATACCCGACTTCTGGTTTTGTTGTATGAGGGATTTGCCATGGATGTAACGGTTAAACTCAAACAGGTTCAGGAACGAATCCGTGCCGCGGCCAATCGTGCGCGCCGCGATCCCGGTGATATCACACTTATTGCCGTAAGCAAATATGCGGCCATGGAACAGATTCAACAACTCATTACCGCGGGGCAGCGGCATTTCGGAGAAAGCCGCGTACAAAATCTGCAAACCCGTCATGAGGAAGTGCGGGAATGGCTCACGGAAACCATGGCGGACGGTGCGGAAATCAACGCACAACTTAAATGGCATATGATCGGCCATCTGCAACGCAATAAAGCCGCCGGCGCTATTGCGGCCAGCGAGCTGATTCATAGCGTTGATTCGCTGCGCCTGGCGGAACACCTCAATGACCTGGGCGGTCGGCGGGAAAAAGCCATACCGATTCTTATGGAAGTCAACACATCCGGTGAAGCGTCCAAGCACGGCGTCCCGATACCGGCGGCAATTCACATGGCTGAACAGTTTGAAACGTTGGCGCATCTGCAAGTTGTGGGACTTATGACAATGGCCCGCCAATCCGCCAATGCCGAAGAAGCCAGACAATGCTTTATCACATTAAGAGAAATATTTAACGAGTTGCGCTTCCGGAAAATATGCGGGCCGCACTTTAAGCACCTTTCAATGGGCATGAGCGGTGATTTTGAGATCGCCATTGAAGAAGGTTCCACACTGGTACGAATCGGATCAGCCATATTCGGTGCCCACGCCGAGCCGGCCATGGAAAGCGGAACATAAATAGATATCTACCTAGAGTGGAACGTGGTTATTCTTGATGAATCGCAGGCGATTAAAAATTCCATCAGCCATTGCCCCAATTAAATCTTCACGCATCCATTCTCCCATAAGGTATCAAATGACTTGGAAGTCAAGGCGAGAGAGCAAAATACGCATGGCATGCAAATGTCTTGTATTTTGATACTGTGACAAGTTGTTACATTCACGACCTTGGGAAAAGACCGAGAACTGAAGGCGACG
>JAKATV010000055.1 GCA_021818565.1 Planctomycetota bacterium | reverse complement strand
TGAGAATTTCACCGCAGGTGGCGGCATCTCCGCGCAGGAGCCACTGCGGATGATGCGTTGCCAGCCACGAGCCTGGATCGCTGACGCGTTCTGGTTCACACCAGAGGACAAACTTCATGCCATGCCGGACGGCGTAGCGCACCCTTCCAGACCTGCCGCTAGTGTGGCGGCAGCCAAAGCCAACAGGAATTGCCTGCGATCCGTAGAGTTTGGCAATGAACTTTCCGCAGAGGTGTCCGCCGCGTCTGTGTGTTTCATAATTAGTGATCCGTATGAATTACGGTATTGCGTGGCGCAGGTGTTACGGTCAGCAGCCGGGATCCATGCGCCAGCACAATTGCGGAGAAGCCATGTTTGAACGTGCCCAAATTGCGATGCAGCCACAAATCACGCACTTGGGCCGTACCGTGAAATCCCACACTCCGCCAACGAGCGGTAACGCGTGCTGGAACATTGGCTAAATTAAACAATGCCACCGTATAGGACCCATTGGCGTTTTTGACTCTCCAAACCTGTTGTGGCGTAGCCTGCGAAATGGGGGTGGCCACTCGCCCCGCCTGGTCAATGGCGATCACCGCGCGGTTGGTGATGATCTTAAAATCGCCTTTCGTTAAATGTGTCAGGTCGGTACCCAGGAAAAGTGGGGCGCAGCTAATGGACCAGAGCGTCATCGCGGATTGCCGCTCAATACGGGTTAATCCGTCGCGCTTGCCATTGCCGATTTCCAGCGAATCCAGATCATTCCAATAACCGGGGCCGGCATAGTTAGCCCACGGCGGCGCCGCCCGGAAACGCAGGAGAATGTGCGGCCAACTCGTCAGGTAAGGTGTTCCGTACGCTTCAATATCGCTATCCAGTCGACAGCCGTTGACGTAGGTGGTCCAGAACTTCGCATATTTGATATTTTGTCCGGCGGAAAGCTCCAGCCATATTGGTCGCCCCGTCTTTTTCAGGGCAATCGCCCAGTGTTTAATGTCGGCGCGGTTATCCACCGGATGCCGTCCCCCGCGCACAGCCACCCAATCCATCTTGATAAAATCAACACCCCAGGAAGCAAATAAATCCGCTTCACTTTGAATATAGGCCTGGGCACCGGGCTTGTTATAGTTGATCGCATAACTGCCGCGATAAACACCCTGGACCGGCACATGATGAGGAAACGTGCTGCCCCATCGGGACGGATCGGCAATTTGCCGCACGCGGTACGGCGTTCCCAGAATCCGGCAATCGGCTTTCCAAACTGGCATCTTCAAACCAGGACTCATGTAGATGCCTATTTTCAATCCCAGAGAATGCACATAGGCGGCCACCGCCTTTATCCCTTTTGGAAACTCATACCGGTTGGGCATGGGCCGACCATATTTGTCAAAGGAATTAGGATGATTTTTTCCGTTGGGATAATAGCCGTTGGACCATCCGGAGTCGATATTAATGTAGGTATAGCCATATTTCTTAAGCCGGGCGGCCATCACCCGGGCCTCGGCTTCAATTTTGCTGGCCGTGACATGGCGATGCATGGAACTCCAACTGCTCCAGCCCATGTACGGGCGTGGGGCGGGTTGCGCCTTCTGAAACGCTGCCGCAGAAGTGGATCCGTTGGTGGATGTCACTGCCGACAGAATCGCGACGATGAAAATAGCGGGACAACATAAACGTTGTAATTGAATATGCATGAGTAGGTTCTCCAAGACGTTCCATTATACGTTCATTGTCCGGAAATGGAAGTCCAGTTGAGCGGCAATTGTCGCGTCGTGTTTCTGGTTAACTTGGCGATGGTATGCATGGCGAATTGACCAAAATTGGCACTGATTTTGATGAAAAATGGGACTTGCATCCGTGGGGCAGATTGTGTCATGCTGTAAAGTGTTGGATGCATGTGTTCCCGCGTTTCTATTGATTAACAGCGGAGAGATGATGCGATAGATTATTTTGACGGCGGTTGCGGCGGCAATTACAGTATATTCCAAAATGTGTGTTATTTTTTTCAAAGTTTCTCTTTTAAAAGGAGTAAGAGACATGTTATCACTGAATTCCAAATCACGTAAAAGTATCGGGATTCTTTCGGCGGGAGCAGCGGCGGCACTGCTCTTAACGGGCTTGGGCGTTTCAAACGTGACCGCCGACACGCTTAACTGGAATCCTGCGGGCACCCCTGGTACGAGCAGCGTTGGAAGTGGTACTTGGGATACCGGCACCACAGCCGACTGGTATGACGCCACCACATCAGCGCAGAGCACTTGGGCTGCTGGCGACTCGGCGGTATTTGGCATGGCGACCACTGGAACCGGCAGTTACACTGCAACATTGGGATCCAGCATAAGCGCCACCAATGTGAATACCAATCCGGGCAATGCCTTCGCGGGGACCCTCACGCTCATCGGCAACGGTACCAGCGCCGGCAGCGAATCCATCACAGCCAGCGGAACCGTGCATTTTGGTGGAGATGCTGGAGACGGGGGAACGGTTCCGGTAGGAGTTGTGAATCTCCAGAATGTGATTTTCAATGCCACGAGCGGCGCGGCGGCAAGTGACGAAGTGTGGGGTTCCACACTGAATGTTGGCGACAAGGTCGGTAGCGCCTCCTACGGTGCAACCTATAACGCACCGACGTATCTGGACATCGGAGGGGCGAATGTCGCGGCGGTCAATGTGAATAATGGTGGGCTGTTGAACGTCGGCGGCTATATCCGTATTGGCGGTGACAATGGGGCAGGAAGCGCGAACGGAAGTGTGCTAAGCGTAAACACCGGCGGAGCGGTAGATGTAACCGCCAGCGGCGGTTACATTTTGCTCGATAATGGGCATAA
>JAKATV010000038.1 GCA_021818565.1 Planctomycetota bacterium | reverse complement strand
CAAGACCTTTGATGAAGAATTTGGTGCCTACCACCGCGCGGGCCGCTGGGCCGATCCACACTTGGACCTTTACAACCGCACAGAATTGCCGAATCTTTACGCCATGGCGGACCGGTTTGGATTGTGCGTAAATTTTTATATGGATGGCGAAGTAACCGCCCAGGGGCATCAATGGACCACCTCAGCGGAGGACTCCGATTATGTGCAGCGGACGTGGTCCATGTATTATTCCAACCGGGGAATCGTTCCCAATCCAGGCTGGTCGCAAAATCTTGAGGGCCAGGCGTACCAGAGCGGCACCGGCTTTAGCGGCGGAGATGATCCCTATTCCGATTACATCAATTTAAGCTCGCTTAAGCATTGGTCTAATCCGTGGATTTCCTATCCCGGCGGCATGTTTATTTTTAATGATCTGCTGACCAACCATGTTTCATTTATGGATTTCGGTGAATTTGTATCCCGCAGCCAGGCCGGACAAATCAGCCCGGAAATGGCCAAACATCTGGGCAAAAAATTCCCGGCGTGGAATCGCTTTATACTCGATACGGATCGGGCGAACGTGGTGCATGAATTCATAGCCGCCCATAAAAACAATCTGCCGCACTTCATGTATATATGGCTTCCGGATGATCATACCGCCGGCCGATCACCCGGGTATTACACGCCACAGTATTACGTGGCTAACAATGATCTGGCGACCGGGCAGATTGTTGCGGAATTAAGCCGCACCCCGCAATGGAAGCACATGGCCATATTTATCACCGAAGATGATGCGCAATCCGGAGCCGATCATATTGACGCCCACCGTTCTTTCGCGGTGATCGTCAGCCCATGGATGAAGCCGGGAATGCTGATCACGCATCGCTATTCCCAAGTTAATCTGATGCGCACCATCGAAGCCATTACAGGTGTACCCCCTATGTCCCAGTGGGACGCCAACGCCCAGGTGCTTTCCGGGATATGGACACGCCATCCGAATTTTGCTCCGTATGATGTGCAACCGATTCGCGTACCGGTGGGATATAATCCCGGAAAAATGTGGCAGGGCGAACAACTGCGGCGTAAGGCCGGCAAAACGGGTCATTGGCTTTCGCCCCATTGGCTAAAAGTACACGGCGCAGCGGCCGCCCAAATCAGCCGTCCAATGTTTACGCCCACAGAACTGATGAAAGTTCCCGGCCCCGAACAGATGCGGCAGGAATGGATCGCGGTAAAAGGCAAGGCATCTTACCGGCATGTGATGGCGTACCTGCGACGCTTGGCCAAAGCGCAGGATCAGCCTCTGACTCATTACATTGCAAGCGATGCCGGGGACGGACCGGCGCATGGAGATTAATTCGTGAATAGCCTGCTGGAAAAAATGGATGATGCCCCGATGAGTCCCTTGCATCGGCGACTGGCCTGGGCGGCGGGGCTGGGCATATTTCTCGACGGCTATGACACAATTATTGTCGGTGCGGTGCTGGTGCTGCTGGCGCGACAATGGCATCTTGGGCCGTCGCAATACCGCTGGGTTGGCACATCCGCATTGGCCGGGGCATTTCTTGGTGCCCTGATCGGGGGGCACGTGGCGGACCGCTACGGGCGCAAGGCTATTTACCTTATTGATTTGATCACCTTTTTTTTTGCCGCGATCCTTTGCAGTGCGGCCTGGAACATTGAGGCTCTGGTAGCGTTCCGCTTTGTACTGGGTATGGGCATCGGTGCGGATTATCCTATCAGCGCTACATACATGGCCGAGTTCATGCCTAAAAACAAACGCGGCGGCGTAATTACCTGGACCTTCGGCCTGTGGACGGGTGGGGCTATTGCCGCCGGTTTGGTGGCATACAGCCTGCTATCATTTGGCCCTATCGCCTGGCGGATTATGTTGCTGATTGGCGCGGTTCCGGCGTTATTTGTCATCTGGTTACGGCGTAATTTGCCCGAGTCGCCAAGGTGGTACCTGCGCCATGGGCAGGCGGAAAAAGCGGCGGCGGTTTTAGCACGTGTTGACCCCACGATCACACCGGCTGATCTCAACGTCATCTTGGCGGCGGAGCAAAAGCGGGCCGTGGCACCCAGAACGCCATGGCGTGTGTTATTTCAAAAGCGCTATATTCGCGCCACGCTGCTGGTGTGCATTCCATGGTTTATCATGGACCTTGTGGGTTATTATCTGACCATTTACACACCGCTGATTCTCGGCCATCTTGGCTTTAAGACGGCACACCAGCAGATACTTGGTTCGGCGATGCTCTCGGTCACGTTTTTGCTCGGTTATGTGCCATTGGCACTCACCGTGGATCGCATCGGGCGCATCTGGCCGCAGATTATTGGCTTTGTCGGCAGTGCCGTAGCGCTGGTCCTCGTGGGCGTCACCGCGATGAATGTTCCCGCCCACCAGGTAATAAAACATGGCCACGCGCAATGGGTGATGCAATACAGCACGCTGGCATTGGCCATGGTGTTTCTGGGAATGATGCTCTCACAGGCTTTTAACGCTTTCGGCCCCGGCAACACCACGTATGTTCTGGCGGCGGAAGTATTCCCCACGGACGTGCGAGCTGCGGGCCACGGCTTTGCCACCGCTTTTTCCCGTCTGGGAGCGGTGGCAAGCACGTTTTTTCTCCCCGTATTAGGCAAGGCGATTGGCACGCCAAAACTGCTGCTGGTCCTGGCCGCGGGGTCGGTTTTGGGGGGTGTGACAACCTGGCTGTTTCGTATAGATACGACCAATAAATCATTAGCGCAGGAACCGTAATCGGCGCGGCGATACCCATCCCAACCATGCCGTGTGATTAGCTCAATGCGGCAGCGTTGAGTTTTT
>JAKATV010000077.1 GCA_021818565.1 Planctomycetota bacterium | reverse complement strand
GTGGTATCCGTACTATAATTCGGTTTTACGGAAGCCGCTTATGTTCAAATTGCGTCTGATCTATGGCCTGCTGTTCGGGGCCTTGCTGTTGACGATGTTCTATTTTGATCAGGCGCTGTCTGCGGGTTGGCCGGGGCGAACCATGTCTTTTCCGCCCGGCACGCTGATGGTGTTAAGTTTAATCGGGATTATCCCACTGGCCACAGCGGAAATGCGGCGATTGCTGAAGTCCGAGGGGGTGGTTATTTCCATGCGCGTGTGCGTGACGGCATCCCTGCTGTGTATGATCTGGCCATGGCTCGAGCAGTTGTCGCAGACGCTGTTGGATCATCCCAACGGTGCCAGTCCGATTGCGGTGCGTGTGGCAATGTGGTTTCATACCGTTAAACCCCATTATTTAGTGCCCACGGTCTTAGCCTTGGGTCTGGTGGCGGCGGTGGTCATGTACAGCCGAAATCAGAAAATTGACGGAGCCATGGCGTCCGCCGGCGGGTCGCTGTTGGCCATTGTGTATTTGGGGGTCATGCCGGGATTTTTCTTGCCCATTCGGCTGACCCATTCCGCGGGCATGGTGGTCTCCATTCTGCTGATGGTAAAAGGGGCGGATATGGGAGCTTACGGCGTGGGCCGGTGGCTGGGAAAACACAAATTAATCGCGTGGCTTTCACCTGGGAAAACATGGGAAGGCTTTGTCGGTGGCTTGGCGGCGGCGGGTCTCATCGGGGCGTTGCTTTCGCATTTTTCCCCGGAGTTCGCGTGGTGGGAAGGCTTGCTGGGGGGCCTGGTGCTGGGTGCGGCGGGGCAAATGGGTGATTTGCTGGAAAGCCTGCTCAAACGGGATGCAGGCGTAAAGGATTCCGGCCTTGTGCCCGGATTTGGCGGCGTATTAGATATGCTGGACTCGGCACTTTTTGCCGCGCCCTTGGCTTACTGGATGTTAAAATTGGTGCATGGCTGAGAAACTATCGGAAGTGTCGCGCCATCAGGAGTTGCCGATGCAGACGCAACAATCAAGCAGCGAATTGCGATCCGAGAATTGCCGCGGCCACATGAGCTTTGACCGAAATATAGCGCCTATCGCCCGTCATTGGATGCCATACTTTCTGGCGCTGGTCCTTATGGTCGGGTCCATGTGCAGCAGTAATTCACGGGGAGCATCGGCTACCACCCCCGACACTTCGCCGCCAACGTCCACGGCGCAGCAAAGGCGGGTGGCGCGGACGGTGGGGGCGCTGGCATCGGATAAGTGGCGCACCCGGCGACAAGCGCAGCGCCGTTTACTTTCCACAAAAGGCTTTATTTTGCCTCAACTGGCTGCGGCGATGGCAAAAACCAAAAATCCAGAGCAGCGCAATCGGCTGCTGCGGATTTGCATGCAATTGTATCTGCGGCAGTTTAATTGGCTGCATCATGGCAACGCGTTTATAGGCGTGGAATTCATTACCGATCCGCTGGAATTACGAAAGCACGGAAAGCCCCTGTGGATTCCCGCGGTGGCGGTGGTGCGGACCGTGCCCGGGTTTCCCGGCGGCTTAGATCTGCGCGAGAACGATCTGATCATGGGAATTAACGGCCACAAAATTCCGGCGTATAACACAGCCACAGCCTTCCGCGCGGAAATTCAGAAGCATCCACCCGGCAGCCGGATAACTCTGCTATTGCTGCGCGACGGCAAGCTGATAAAAGTTAGGCTGCAACTCGCTGGTATTCCGAACGACCCATTGGCCGGACAGGAACTTTTGAATCAGCGGAATCTCATTGTGCAGCACCTGATCGCCAAATATCTTCCGTCCACTTCCCTGAGCTTAACCGCCGCGCCACACATGGATAGCTCAATGCGGCAGCGTTGAGTTGCCTGCGCAATGGAGCCTGATGAATCTATGCGAATCAGCGCGTCGCGGTTGGTAAAGCGCGTGGCGTAGCCATTGGCAGTTCATCAAACCGGCCACATTACGCCAGTTACATCAACGGCTTGTACGGCACGCTCACCGAGTCAAGATTTATTTTACCGGTATTATTTTCATCGCGCCGCAGCATGATGGTGTTGTTGCCGGCCGCCAGGGGCAGATACATGGCGATATTTTGCCATGTATCCCAGCTTTCGGTAGACGGAATACTTAGTTCCCCGGCCATTATGCCGTTGACATACACATTCATGGTTTTAAGGGTGTTCAGATCGGCATTGGCCACGCGGAACACCACACGGTAGCGCCCCGCTGCGTGTCGCCGCAGATAATAGCTGGCTCCCGTGCCAATTGACGCGAAACCCGCGATAAATCCGCCGGCGGTATAGCCGGTGTGATTGGTCATAATTGCGGGCCGCAAACTCGGGGATGGGCCGAACAGGTGCGTATCGCTATACATCGGATTGCTGGTTTTTAGCGGGACCGTCGGTGGCGTGGGGCCGAAGATCGACGCGTCCTGGGAATCGAGAACTTCCATTTCTTTGCGGACACTTTGTGTTCCACGCAGATGGACGGTCACCTTTTGGCCGGCGGGAATTTTTATCAGCGTCACCGGGCCGATGACATCCACATCCGTGTGCCAACCGCCGGCCGCCTGGGAAAGTGCGTAGCGATTTTCAACCGCTTTAAGGGCTTGGCCATTGACCGTAACCGTGCCGGCGGCATGGCCATGGACGCGCAGGACAAAATGTTTGACCGTTGAACTGTAAGCACCGGTGTTGGCTGCAAGGTGAACATCGGCACCGTCATGATGGCTTTGCGCCGTAATGGCCTGGCGATGGAATTGTCCATGCTGATAATCGTAGGAATCGCCATCATCATCGTAAAATTCGCCCTGGCTTTGTTGGGCTGCCGGATAAATATCCAGATAAATCATTTCCGGCTAGATCGGAA
>JAKATV010000015.1 GCA_021818565.1 Planctomycetota bacterium | reverse complement strand
CATGATGTTCGCAATACGGACTGGACGGTAGACCAGGGAATAAAAATTGTGTTAAGCGGCGGATTGCTGGCACCGACAGAGTTAAACTTCGGCAACACCACGCCGCCGCCCGCGGTACTCGAAAAAGCCAACCTCCCTCGGCCGTAAAAAAATAGAGAATCATCTCGGTCGCCGCATGCCGCGGCAACGTGCTGGATTCAAGGTATACCCGCGGATCGCACGTTCACGTCAGGATTCAAATTCCACCGGTGGGGCGGAAAGTAAAATTCCCGCGGCCACGATCGCCAAAATGGCCGCGTAGCCGTAGGCCCAAACCCAAGATGCGTGGATGTTATACAGCACCCCCATGAAAATGTTGGCGCAGAATAATCCAAGGCTGCGCGTGGCGGTTAACGCCCCCATTCCGCGGCCGGTTTTCTTAGGTGGAATAATCAGCGAAATAATGGTCGGCTCCAGTGTTTCAATCACCCCCAGCGCCAATCCCATCAGCGCCACAACCGGGTAAAATAAAAAGGCTGAGCCATGCAGGGTACTTACCACCGCCATGCCCGCTGCCCCAATGCCGCCGGCCAGATATCCCGCCAAGGCCAGCGCTTTCACGTTAAACTTGTTAAATTTTCCGACGACCAGACCCGTCAGCGCTGAGACGCCAAAAAACACCACATAAGCCAAAACCGCCAACGCCCGACTGCCAGTAGCCTGATCGACGGTGAGAATGGGAAATCCGAAGCTAAAGGAACTGAATCCATATAAACCCGTGGCCCAGAGCAATCGGCGATACAAAGTCCGACGGCCGGTGTGGGCAGCTCCATCAGCCGTGTTGCCCGCTCCGGCGGAACCTTTTTCACCCGCTTCGGCAACGTCCGGTTCTTCAACTTTTCTATTTCGCACCAACGCCAGAACCGCACTGGAACAAAGCAGCGGAATGATGGTGATCAGGAATATGATCTTGAGCGGTGTGCCGCCCCAAATCAGGATCATCGCTCCGGTGGCCGCGAGGAATCCGCCGCCGATGTCTAAAGCGTGCAGCAAACCAAATGCTTTTCTGCGGTTAGCGCGTAAGACCATTTGTGTCATAAGGGTTCGCCGCGGCGGCGATCGAAAATTTCTGGCCCACCAGCCGCCGGCAAACAATGCCACTGCCGCCACCGGCGTTGCCGCCAGCCCGGCCAAAGATAAAAGTGGAATAAATAAATTGCCTGTAATGGCGATTTTCTTGTGGCCGTAACGGTCCCCCATGCGGCCACCTATTAAAGCGAATACTGCCCCCGGGCCATAGCTGATGGCCGTGGCCAAGGCGAATACCCAGACCGCGGCGTGCAGATTCATCACCAGAAACAGGGGAAATATCGCCAGCACCGCCTGATAACCCAAATCGGCAAAACACGCTGACAGGCAGATAAACAGCACATCACGTGTGAGCCAAGGATTTTTCAGTTCCGAAGTTGTAGGATTCGTGCCACTCATAATATGGGTTTTACGGGCATAGGTGGATACAGTCAACTGTAGTAAAAATGAGCGACCGTTTAATGGTTCGCGGAATCTCCTTCCCTGCAAAGCGGATGCTACTTTCACCGAGGAGTTGTTTCAACGCGGTGACGCGAGACCCCGTGCCTGGTGTGATGATTTACTCCGGCACGCGCCGCAAGGAAATCCGTGCGAATCAAAGCAAATAACAGCACCATCACCATAAGCGCAATGGAAATGACCCCTGTAATCGTTTTTAGGCGGCGGCCACGTCCATCCGCTTGCACCGGCGCGTGCAGCAGGCAAAACGCTTCGTTGTGAATCTTTGCCTCGGCCACGCCGGCTCCACGCAGTGCCTGGATTATGGTGGCGGTAAATGCTGCGGGGCCGCAAATCCAGAATGTTTTTCCATTTAAATCTCCGGCGCAGTATTTTTTTATCAACGCAATGTCGATCCGACCTTTTTCTCCTTGCCACTGATCATCAGCGCGGCTTAAAACATGAACAACGCGCACGCGGCCACCGCTGTCATTACTGTAATGCTTCAGTTCATCAAAAAAAGCGATATCATCGGCGGATTTATTGGCATATAGCAGCAGTACCCTGCGATTTTCCGTCCTATCCACCAGCCAGCGGATCATACTGCGAAACGGTGTTATGCCGATTCCGCCGGCGATAAAAACCAGTTCGTCATTTCCTTTGTGAA
Organism: Planctomycetota bacterium; assembly: GCA_021818565.1. Lineage (GTDB taxonomy): Bacteria > Planctomycetota > Phycisphaerae > WQYP01 > WQYP01 > JAMDCX01. Next base: position 713 of record JAKATV010000015.1, on the reverse strand, counting down.
GCCGATGCGAGAAGCGACCGAAGGGACCGTGCACCGTGACCACATCGCCCGGCTTGGTCATGCCGATGGTCCGCGTGAAATCGCCAAGCTCTTTAACGGCCAGCATTAATCTATCGGTTTCGCTGGGGCTGGAGGCGATAGTCCAAGCGTGTTCTTCTCCTGTAGCGTCAACGCCGGAACGGTTGAAATGAAAAAAAGCAAATTGCCCCGGGAGATAGCGCAACGATTGCCCCCCCGCACCGGGCCGCAATTTAATTTGCCACACGCCGGAGATGATCTTGTCCACAGACTCAACTACATACCGATAGTTCTTCAAACGAAGCGGCCAAATGATTTGCCGCCATACAAGAGACCAGAACGCCGCAGCAATTATGATGAACACTACCAGCCGCAGTGGCCACGGAGCAAAAGCCTCGCTGGAAAGCAGGCCGTGCGTAAAGGCGACAACCAGTACCGCCAACCCCACAAGGCGATGCGTGATTCGCCATTTTTCAAATTCGACGCGCAGTTGCGATCTATAAATGCTTACAATAATCTGCGCCGTCAGCAAGAGAATCGCGATTCGCCCGAGTTGCAAATGCCAAGGCAGCCATAATCGCGTTAACAGGCCAATGTTCAGATAGGACAACAAGGCAATATGCAGAAGAATCGCACAAAATCCGACAATGGCCATTCTGCGGTGAAAGAGCATCACGGCATCCAGACCAAAGGGA
>JAKATV010000341.1 GCA_021818565.1 Planctomycetota bacterium | reverse complement strand
ATGCAGGAAGGATGCCTGCGGTACATTGCGTTGCATCACCTAATTTGTCCCGCTGAAGGCCGATCAGAGTATAGGTTGGCACCCATTGGGCTACGAAGCTTGACAGTGCTTGGGGGCGGGTTTTGCTTGGAAGGACCACCGCCGACAAAGCCGGCGGCTAATTGAGTCTCACGTGAGCGACCGTGTTGCCCGGAAAATTTGCTAATGGAGGCCTAAATTCAGGGCTGAGTCTTGGTCTCCACAAAGCAAAAGCGGGTGAGGACACCCGCGGTCCCAGGGATGCCCGGAAAATTTGCCACCCGCGGCTGGGCCAAGACCGGGCCAGTGCCGGGCCACGCGCTGGCAGCGATGCGGGGAATCGTATATCGTAAAACATTATGCAAACGCCTTCGGCCGATGTGCCGGTACAATCAAGCTCCCCGCAGCAGCTTCTGACCGATGCCCAGCATGTCGTGCGCTCGGAAGGCCATACGCTTTTGCAGGTGGCGGACCGGTTGGACGGGGCCATGCCCGCGGCCATTGAATTGATTTATCGCTGCACCGGGGCGCATTCGCCGGGCACGGTTGTGGTCAGCGGCGTGGGCAAATCCGGGCTGGCGGGCCAGCGCATCAGCGCCAGCTTCGCCAGCACAGGCACGCCGTCGCATTTTTTGCACCCGGTGGAAGCCCTGCATGGTGATTTAGGGCGCGTGCGTACAACGGATGTGGCGTTGCTTTTATCTTACGGTGGAGAAACAGACGAACTTACGCGGCTCATGGATCACCTGAAGCGCGTGCGTGTTCCGACCATTGCCATTACCAGCCGAAGCGACAGCAAGCTGGGCAGGTTATCCGATATTTGCATTGCGTTGGGGGCTATTGAAGAGGCGTGTCCGTTGCGGCTGGCTCCTACGACCAGCATTATCTGCATGAATGCCGTTGGCGATGCGCTGGTATTGGGCGTCATGAGCAAGCGGAATTTTTCCGCGGAAGATTTTGCGGCTTTTCATCCGGCAGGCTCGCTGGGACGCAAGTTGTTGCGTGTGCGGGAGGTCATGAGCTTTAAGATTGGTGAAAATCTGGCGGTCGTGCGCGATACGGTGATTTTGCGGCAGGCCATGGAAATGGAAGAATTGCCGGGGCGACGGGCCGGCGCAATGATTGTGATTGATGGACAGGGGTTACTGGCGGGGATATTTACCGATGGTGACCTGCGGCGAAAATTGCGGCAGTCAGCCACGGTGCTGGAGTTGCCGATGGGCGAAATCATGACCGCCAATCCCAAACGCGTGGATGCCGAAGCGCTGGCCAGCGAGGCTTTGGCCCTGATGAACAAACATCGAATAGATGAATTGCCGGTGGTGAATTCGCGGAACCAGCCGGTAGGGTTAATTGATGTGCAGGATGTTGTAAGCCTGCGAATTGTGGAATAGCCGCCCGGCAGCGCCGGCGGTGACAGTAAAAGTATCTGTATCAGGAGTGAACCGGACATGAACGATTTGGAAAAATCAGCCGCGCGCGGCTTTACGCCGGAAATCCAGCTTTTAATTATGGATGTCGATGGCGTATTAACCGATGGCGGAATCATCCGCGATGACAGCGGCCAGCAGATTAAACGCTTTCATGTGCGCGACGGCACCGGCATTGTGTGCTGGCGGAAACTCAATCGGCACGTGGCGCTAATAACCGGCAAGGAAAGCATGGTGGTGCAGCATCGGGCGGAAGAACTCGGTGTCCAGTACGTGTATCAGAATGTCAGCAATAAGCTGGATATTTACAATGACCTGCTGCAGCAACTGGGTTACAGCGATGCGCAGTGCGCGTATATTGGCGATGATTTGCCCGATTTGCCGGTCATGCGAAAGTGCGGCTGTCCGATCGCGGTGGCGGATGCGGCGGAAGAAGTGCGGGCCGTGGCGCGGTATGTGACGAAGTTTCCCGGCGGCTACGGTGCCGTGCGCGATGCGGTGGAATGGATGTGCCGGGGGATGAATTTATGGGATCAGGTATTGGCCCGCTATCAGTAAGCTGGGGCAGCGCAGGCGCTTTAATGGGTTGCATGTCGATGCAAGAACGCTTACGCCCCCTTAGGCTTAGCAATGGTTTTCGATTGTCGGGTGCCGGTTATCATCTGTTAACACCCGGCGTCCCGCTTGCAAATGGAGTAGCCAGCTTTTGAGTCCGGTATCGCGAAAATTATTCATCTACATGGGCAGTCTGGTCGTGGCGCTGGCGTTATTTCTGGCACTGAAGGGGAGTTTCTTTTCATCCAGCGGCAACGGCACCGGGCAAAAAATCAAACCGCTGGCCATTGTGCAGGGCACGGGCGCTACCCATATTTCCATTGAAAATCGCAATGCGCAAGGCGCGCTGCAATATGTCATGCGGGCCAATCTGGCTAAGCCGGTCGGAGGTGGAGAATATCAGCTCATTAAACCGGAGTTACAGTTTTATACCGCCAAGGGGCAATCCATTTTAGTGGACTCCCAGACCGGGGATGTGTTAATTGGCGCTACCGGCGGAGGCACGGCCGGAGCGGGACAGTTTGATAGTTTTGGCAATCCCTATTTGCGCAAGGGAACGCTGACGGGGCATGTCACCATCACAGCCGGCCCGCTGAATTCCTTTAAGCCGGGCGTCATCGTGCGGCAGCCGGGGCAAATTCAAATGACGCTGGGCAAGCCCTTGCATTTTGATTACCAGCAGGGCCTGCTGACCAGCCGGGGTACGGTAGCGGTCCGTGGCGATCAATTGAAATTTGATGGGTCAGATCTGACCGTGGAAATCAATACCGCCAATAAGACTCTGGAAGATTTACAAATTACCCATGGCCGCACGTTGATTATCAGCGGATTATTCAATCATTCCGCAACAACTTCGGCGGCAAAAAGTTCTCAAACCACCGCAACAACCA
>JAKATV010000461.1 GCA_021818565.1 Planctomycetota bacterium | reverse complement strand
GGCTTGAATATTGAGATTTCCACCGGATACATTCACATTATTAGATGAGTTGGTGTAATGTTCGGATTCGCCATTACCCCAGCCATTGTTATTACCAATGTCATACGTCCAACCGCTAAGCGATGACGCACTGCTGAAGTTGTCACTGAAAGTGGAATTCCATTGCAGGCCCGAGGGAGCCGCAACCGCCGGAGCGGCAATCGTGGATGCCTCGGCACAGGCTGCGGAAGCGCTTAGCACCGCCCCCATCAGCAACAGGGAACGAACCACCGACCGCTGGACCAGCGGTGATGATTTGGACGGTTTTGTGTTCAGTGATTTCGCCATGGGTTATCTCCTCCAGTTTATGAGAACATAAAAAATAATTTATCTCGGCGGCTACCTTCATCCCGGGATTAAACGGCCGCCCTAAGTCGCGATGGTGCGGTGGATCAGAGTCATGTTGCAGGCGCACCATCAGCGAGCTACCCCTATTGGGGGCAGAGATCATTGGCAAGCACTCGTTACACCGGTTTAAACCTGCCATCGCAAGCAGTACGGCTGGCTATTTACCCCTGTTGGGTGCTCCAGTGGTACCGTGGAGTTCCAACTGTGTCGGCAGCACACGCTGGATCAGCGGCTCCGCCGATCCGTTGCCGGGCCAACTTAGCAGGCTGCTAAGCGCTTCAAAAGCCTCGCGGCCAATTTCCTGCGCATCTTGGCAAATGGCCGTGAGCGTGGGATACGTAAGAAAGCGGATATCCGAATCATCAAACCCGATGATGGATAAATCATCCGGAATTTTCCAGCCGATCTGCTGCACTTCACTTAGAACCCCCACCGCTGTCATAGGATCCGTGCAGTATAAAGCGGTTGGACGATCGGGCATCGTGGCCAGGCGGCGCGCCCATTGCACGCCGCCCTCCCGGTGAGCGGGCACGCGATAAATATATTTTTCATCCACGGGCATTCCCGCGGCAGTCAAAGCTTCTTTATAACCGTTCAGGCGGTCGGTATGATCGGAATCATCCACGACATTGATGGCAATGCCGATACGCTGGTGCCCCAGTTGAATCAAATGCGCGACGGCCTCGCGGCTGGTGGACTGACTGTCGCTGGCGATAAAATTTATTTTGTCCGATATAAATCGGTCGCCCACTACTACCGCCGGGAAACCTTCCTCGGCAATTTCCTCACAGGTATGCCGCGTTTCGGTAGTGGTTCGCAATACGGCACCACGAATACCTTTACGAATGCACATTTGGGAAAAAGATTCATGCGGCAATACCGCGCGCCGGACGTCCAGAATCAGCAGGTCAAAACCGAACTGGTCCATGCGTTGACTCATACCCTGCATCAGGGCCGCATCAAAGGGGGAGCCTAGAGATGAATCGCCGGTGTACGCGAACGCGATATTCATAGTTTCTCGCTTACCCACTGCGGGAACATACCGCGAGCGATTCATGGCTTTTACCACACGCTGGCGCACTTTTTCCGCAACCGCCGGGTGATTATTAATCGCCCGGGAAACAGTAGCGGGCGAAATGCCCAGTTCCTTGGCTATTTCTCGAACCGATCCCATGGCCTTCACCAACCTCTCAGAAGAACACTGTTAATGCTGACCTCTGGCCAGAGCATACGCTTTAATATAATCAACTTCCATGGCATAACGTCCGGGGCCAGGAGTTTTACCCCCTACATAATTACCCCCGACCGCCATGTTCAGTATAATATAAAAGCTCTTATTAAACGGCGCATTGGGATGCTCTACCCCGGCTGCATTGGGAGTGGTCCATCCACCCTGCTGGGTTTCATATAAATGTCCATCCACAAACCATTTAATTTGCACCTTACGCATGGCAGGATTGGCCGGATCAATCACTGGTTCCCATTCCAGAGCATACGTGTGCCAACCGGTGGTAGTCTCATGCCGGGGCAAGCGATACACTTTGGTCTGGCAATTATCCCGATCGGCGGCATTGCCGGAATGTAGGCTGCCCTGCACCTGATGAATGCCATTGCCGCGCGATTCCATAATGTCGATTTCGCCCGATTGTGGCCAGGTGCCATAGGAAGAATTTTCCGGCATCATCCAGATCGCGGGCCATAAGCCAGTACCGCGCGGAAGGCGGGCACGGAATTCAAACAATCCGAATTTCTGGCTGAACACGTTCCGCGTGGTGATGCGGCCGGAAGTGTAGTGGACTTTGCCATGTACCTTTTTGCCGATCACCACAATGTGCAGTTTGCCATGGGCCACATACACATTTTTTTTAGAGTGGGTGTAGACCTCGGATTCGCCGTTACCCCAACCGCCGCCACCAAGGTCATAATGCCAGCCTTTCAGGTTGGCCGCTCCGCGATTGAATTGGTCGCTCCAGGTGAGCTTCCAATGCACTCCCGCCGGTGCGGCGACATCCGGCATCTTGTGAGCCGGCATGGCCCCGCCGCACGCTGCGGCGATCATGACCGCTCCGATTGCCGCGATGCCGCGTTTGAGGTATTTATTTGACAGATTTTTCTTCATAATAGGTCCTGATCGTCGTCGTATGATGTCGGACTACAGTGCCTCAGAAATTATCCTGACCGGACGGCATGCTTGGATTGACGATATTCTCCATTCGCAAACCGCGCGTGCCATTGGCCGACGGGGCCGTAATTGACGCACCAGCAATATTGTTGTTGATCGGCAGTGTTTCGGCGTGGCCATCAAAGAATAGTGCATTAGCCTCGCCGGTGTTCGGGGAGTCCTGCATGTGGCGGTAACGCATGCCGGTGACATTATTAATGGTCGGCAGGATGATATCCTGATTGGTGGTTTCACTGGAACTGAAACCATTGGCCGGCACCAGGTAATTCGGGTCATTGACATAAGGCTGCGCATCGTGAAGGGGAGATGCCAGATTCTGGCCCCAGTCGCTCATAATCGGC
>JAKATV010000044.1 GCA_021818565.1 Planctomycetota bacterium | reverse complement strand
CTGGCGGAATTGCGGATTCTATTTGGGGGGCGTATCGCGGAGGAACTGTACATCGGCGAAATTTCCAGCGGTGCCAGCATGGACATAAAAATGGCCAGCAATATTGCCCGGGAGATGGTCTGCAATTATGGCATGAGTGATGCGCTGGGGCCGATACGTTTTGGTCACGATGAAAATGTGCCGTGGTACGAAGCCTCACGCGAATACAGCGACAAAACGGCGGAACTTATTGATAGTGAAGTTCATCGTTTGATCAGCAGTGCGTATGTGGAAGCGCGCGAACTTCTGGTGGAAAAGAAAACCGAATTAACCAATCTGAAAGAGGCGATGCTTAAGTACGAAACGCTTGATTTTGAAGATGTGAAGCGCATCATGACCGGGCAGGCGCTCAACAAGCCGACGGTGGGTGATATTCTGGCTCTGGAACAGCAACGCCGCGGCGGGGAAGCGTCGGCTACTGCGGAAATCGCCGGGCCGGGCGTGGGACCAGTCCCACAGCCGGGGTGAGGTGGCAAGCAACGGTTTTCCGCGTTCGTTTAAGGCCCATTGGTCGGGGCTAAAAAAATCGAATTTTTTCTCTTGCATTGCCATGGCCGGTGGCTATACTAATTAGCGTAGCCACCGCAGGTCGCTGGCACCGGGTCGTCAGATTGAGTTCTGACCCTGACCAGATGAAACTGGTTTTTGGGGTTTAATGCCGATCCTGACGCGACCGCTAAGTGGAACACGGCTGTGCTGAAAGTGCCCGGGTTATAGCGGCAACGGACAGATGGCAGTGAGCCCACTTTCCAGAAAAAGCGGTGGCTTTTTATTTTGTATTTTTAGTTCTGTCCGGTAACGTCGGGTGGAATGTGCAATATACCCACTGGGAACCAATCGACTTTTCACCGCGGGGATGGGACAGCGGGTTTTCTTACAACACCTTTGACACTCGAGTGTGATGTTTTTTTTTCAACTAACTACAGACAATTAGAGGATCGCTATTATGGCTAAAGTGAATCGTAAGGATCTGCTAAAGCAGACGGTTAATCATATTGATATCACCGCGCAGCCGGGTATTTTGCCGCTGGTGGAATCCATGAAGTCCATGGCCTTTACCTCGCGTGATCTGTACCGCGCTGCGGACATTTATGATCGCATGTTGCGCGACACCCAGTGCGCGGTGATTCTGACTTTGGCCGGATCACTGATTTCCGCGGGCCTGAAAAAAGTGATCGTCGATATGCTTCGCAATAACATGGTTGATGCCATTGTTTCCACCGGTGCCAATATTGTGGATCAGGATTTTTTTGAGGCGTTAGGATTCCATCATTATCTTGGCTCACAATATGCCGATGACACGGTTCTAAGAGACATGCACATTGACCGCATTTATGATACCTACATCGATGAAGATGAATTGCGTATTTGCGATGACACCACACGCCTCATTGCCGATTCGTTACCGCCCGGTCCGTGCAGCAGCCGTGAATTTATTGCCGCCATGGGTCGCTACCTCACTAAGAACGCGAAAAATCGTGACAGCATTATTCTTACCGCCCACGAGAAGGGCGTGCCCATTTTCTGCCCGGCATTTTCCGATTGTTCAGCCGGCTTTGGTCTGGTGGTACACCAGATTAATCGCCCGGACAGCCACGTCAGCATAGACTCGGTAAAAGATTTCCGGGAACTTACGCAGATCAAACTCATGAACCGGGAAACCGGTATATTCATGATCGGCGGCGGTGTACCGAAAAACTTCACGCAGGATATTGTCGTGGCCGCGGAAATACTTGGTGCCGATGCCCCCATGCACAAATATGCCATTCAAATAACCGTGGCGGATGTTCGCGACGGGGCGTTATCCAGCTCCACGTTGCGTGAGGCCAGCAGTTGGGGCAAGGTCGATATTGTTTATGAACAGATGGTGTATAGCGAAGCGACGTTGGCCTTCCCCTTAATCGCGGGCTATGCCTACCATAAAAAGGGTTGGAAGAACCGCAAAGCTATGGATTTTGCGGGCCGCATTGACGCTTTGAATCGCGGTGCCGGGTTGGCTCCGACCAAGGTTGAAAAGGTGAAATCCGCCAGCGAAACCGGCAAAACAAAGGCGAAAGCCGGCAATGGCAAACGCATGGCAGTGTCGGTATGATGGCTCTCATTTAATGTGATAAACGGTCAATTTAACATTAACGAAGCGGGCACGGCGAACGCTGCGGTGACGCCGTCGCAGTTGGACTTTGCGGTTCCCATCGGCGGTTCCGGCGATTTATTTGAATTCAGCAGTGGAACTCTCATCGGCACGGCAACGGTCGTGCCGGAACCCGCAGCCTGGATGCTTTTAGCATTGCCCGCCTTGGCGCTGCTCCCGATGATGCGCAGACGTAAAATATCATGACGGTAGCCGGCCAAGTGCTGGCTGATTTTCAGACTTGACGGCATAATGCGGGACATGGAATTTCCACTTTGGCTCATGTCCGGTTTTCTGTTTTTTCTGGGATGCTGTGTCGGCAGTTTTCTCAATGTAGTGATTTGGCGCCTGCCCGCCCTGGGAACGATTGTCGCATTTAAGAACCGCACCGCTCCGTTGACCTTGAGCTGGCCGCCCTCCCACTGCCCGATGTGTCATAATGCCATTCCATGGTATCGCAATATTCCGGTGTTAGGCTGGCTGATGCTGCGGGGAAAATGCGGTTCGTGCCAAGCGCCGATTTCTGCGCGGTATCCGCTGGTGGAACTGGGCACGGGTCTGATTTATCTGGCACTTTATCTTGGATTTTTTGACGCCCACTGGAACAACGGCCCCACACCGGATTTCAGCGGTGGCGTTGTCGCGATGGTTTTATATCTGATATTTGTTTCCGGTCTCCTGGCAGCCTCGGCTATTGATGCTGATTTTTTTATCATTCCGCTGCGGATACCGTATCTGATCAT
>JAKATV010000392.1 GCA_021818565.1 Planctomycetota bacterium | reverse complement strand
ACCATACGCCCACTTGGGGAACATATCCATCATGCCGGAGGTGCGAGCCAGGCTTTGGAATATAGCCCGCGGTTGGCCGACAAATATGAATACCGTCAAACTGTTGGGACGGAAATAGTGGCGTCCATAATTATCCGGATTGGGATTGCCGTAGTAAAATCCAATTTCGTCGGATTCAACATTAAAATAGCCGCCATCGGAATCTACCAGAATGCCGTAGCCGCTGGTCGTCCAGACAAACGGTGCCCCGCCGCCCCCCTCCACGGAGGCTTCCACCTTGCAGGTCTTCACGGATCTGCGGGCGGCCTTTTTAGCTCCGGGAGGCGCATTAAGCTGGTAATTGTAAGGATCTGAAGAAAAGCACCCCGAATTGCGAATGCCATAAAAATTATCCGCCTTGCTGTGCCGGAATGAAAATCCGGTATTGCCCTGATTTTTGGGATCAACATGCAAACTCTGATGAAGTGACTGCTCCAGCAGCACCTTGCCGGTGGAATCAACAATCTTGAACCGGCAGGGATTTCGCCTTATTTCCACGTGAAATTGCCCGGTGCTGATCCGAATCGGATCCGCTGAAATGTCGATGACGGCGGAAGGATCACGCGAGGTGTGGGCAGCGGGCGCCAACACGGGCGTATGCGGATCACTTTTTCCGTTGGCCAATAAATCCAGGCGGAGGATTCCGGGAGAAGGAATCGCAACACGCAGAACATCAGCGCCCAAGCTCAACAATAATACGCCCTCCCTCACCGCTGCGTGTGTTACAGCACCTACGCCCCGCCCCGGCACTGCGGCATGTATCTGATGGGACACGGAAGCGGCCAATGCCGCAGACGAGACGGTTTTTAGAAAATCACGCCGATTTGCCATGGTAGATGCTCCGTTGATCAACTCATCCGTGCTATCGTCGAAACGTTAGCCGTTTTATTTTTGTGCCGCCGTTGGGGGCAAACCCACATTTTAGCCACAGCTAAAAATCACGCCGGTACTTGCGCAAACAATAAATATTTTTGCGCTCCCGTTTTAGTTTCTATCTTGAACTAACGCCGGCGTATTGCGTGAGAGCAATCGTGCACCGACCACGACGGATCGGCACATGGCATTGATCGCTTTTGCAACCAAAATGGGCCGTGAAAACGGACCAGCCGGTTCCCGGATTACTTATATCCCTCGCGTTTCATTGCACAAAGTCGGGAGCCGACACGTGTTGCCGCAGGGGTTAAATTCGATTAAATTCTCTGAATGATGACAGCACCTGATCAACCAGCTCCCACCAGTGAACCGGCACCGCGTAATTTAACGGGTAATGCGCCCGTGCGGGAGACTCCATTGCTGCCGCCATTGGCGGTGGTGAAAACGCCCTACTGCCATCTGCTGGGCTACAGCGTGGCGGGGGAAGAATCGGTGATTCAGGCCCCGGAACTTAATGTGGTATTTGATATCGGCAAGTGTCCGAGGCCGGTTCTTACCAGTGATTTTTGCCTGCTTACGCACGGCCACATGGATCATAGCGCGGGATTGGCTTATTACCTGTCCCAAAGATTTTTTCAGGGCATGACGCCGGGCACGATCATTTGTCATTCCGCCATTGCCGATGCGGTTTCCGGTGTTATTAAATCCTGGACGGCGCTGGAAGGAAAAGCTATCGCCCATCGGGTGATCGGCTTAAATATCGGAGATGAATTTGAGCTTCGCAAGGGGTTGATTGTTCGAACATTTGCCACGCGGCATACCGTGCCATCGGCGGGCTTTTTACTGTTGGATCGGCGGGAAAAGCTTAAACCGGAATTGGCCCAGCAGAATTTACCCGGGCACCTATTGCGCGATATGAAAGCCCGCGGTGAAAAAATCACCTACACGCTGGACGTTCCCCTGATCGCCTATACCGGCGACACGAGCATGGGTGAAACCCTGCTGCAGGACGGCGTGCGCGACGCCAGAATTCTGATCACCGAGTGCACTTTTTTTGAACATGGCCACCGCAAGCGGGCGGCCGTGGGCCAGCACATGCATGTTAACGAATTTGTTGAAGTGCTACCCAAGCTGGAAAATGAACTGGTGCTGATTTCCCACTTATCCCGTCGGACCTATTTACGCTGGGCACAAAAACAACTGGAACAAGCCATGGCAGGTTTAACCATCAAGCCCAAAGTGGAATTTTTCATGGATCACGCCCAGAAATTACAAGTTCGCCCAAGCAAAGCGGCTGCGTTTACCCCGGTCGAACCCATCGGCAAAGACGACACCGAAGACGCATAAGACATAGGTCAAATATTCCGGCCACTATACAGCAGGCGGCTGACGAAAGGGTATTGGAAATCGCCGAGGATGTTCTTCGGGAAATGGGAGTAGAGGGCAACCTTATAACCATCCGCCGAAATTTGAACCCCGATGACAGTGCCGACAACTGGAGCGTGTGGGAGATCAAAGTGCCTGCCGGACACGATGCCATCCTCCAGAGGTTCAGGGAAAATCTGGCTGCGCGGACAGGGCATTAACGGAAAAGCGGGGATTTTTCGTAAGGGGTTGTGATGGCGTCTATCGCCTTGGCGGCAGCTTATGAAATGGGGAAATTATCTTGGGAGCTACACGAAAAACTATGCCCCCCCTCGCCCAGCCCTAAATCTTGTAGAGTCGAAAAATGGCGCGGTGGTTTAGATTGGGCATAGCGGTTTTCCGACCCTTGCGGTTGCCGGTGCCTCAATGTCCCAGCCGTGCTGCGTTTCCACTTCCCGCTCATCGAACCGGACAGGCGCAATTAACGCACCCGGCTCTAGTGCTCTGTCAAGCCTAAATATTAGGATTGATTGGCCGCAAAGGCCCCAGATGCAAGAAGCAGCGGCGAAAACCGGGTCCGTAGACCCCTTGAGCTGCTGCGACGCCGCAGATGGGGCGTTTGCGGCCAACCCCGCGGGG
>JAKATV010000463.1 GCA_021818565.1 Planctomycetota bacterium | reverse complement strand
GTATTTTTCCGATCAGGAGGGCGCATTTAATATCGTACGGACCTCCGGTACCGACGGACATGTTCTGGAGCAGATGATCACAGAGCCGCAAATCCCATGGAGCTATCAACATAAACCCTTTACCATTGCGGGCGCATCAGACTGGCACAACTATGCGGTTGCTTGTGATATTCGAGTTCCAACCGGCGGAACCGCTGGAATTATTGACCGGGTAGCGGACGTTAATTGGCATTTTGATCAATCCAACGGCTACCGGTTCATGATCAGTCACAACGGTGACTGGCAATTGCTTCGGGCGGCGCACAAAATTCTGGCACATGGCCATGTGGCGATTTCCGGTACCGCCTGGCATCGCCTGAAATTGACGTGTCAGGGCTACACCATCGCGGCGTATCTGGATGGGAAAAAGCTCTCTCAGGTGCGTAGCGAAACATACGCCAACGGCATGGCGGGGCTGGCCACCGGCTGGAATCATGCCTGGTTTAAAAACTTCACAGTTACCCCCCTGCATCACGCCATTGAACATAACCTCGCATTGAACAAGCCTGCCATCGCCTCCAGTCAATGGAGTAAGCAATATGCTCCCAAGTTTGCCGATGACGGCCATTTCCATACACGATGGAATTCCGCTGATGGGTCGTCCGCGGGACAATGGCTGGCCATTAACCTTGGTAGAGTCATGCGTGTGGGCCGTGTTGTTATTCAACAATTTGGCGGGCGAATTGAACAATTCAAAATACAGTACCGCCACGACCACCAATGGCTGACGGCTTTCAGCGGCAACATGAAGGGAAAAAATATCATGGCGGTACATTTTCATCGGGTCCGCACGCATCGTATTCGCCTGTTAATACTGGCAACAACCAATCATGTCAGTCCATCGGTTCGGGAATTTGCGGTATACCGGTAGTTTTTAATACACGGGACCGTGCCGGTGAATATCATGCGGTGAGTAGTACGGCTTCTTATGGCGAAGCCCGCATTCCGCGGAATATCGGTGTAGTGGACATCGCCTGCCGGGCCGATGCGCCAGATTATACGTCTTAAGCCAGTTCGTGCCGACATCATTATTCTTATATTTTCAGAGAAAATCTCGTTTATGTTGCCTGGAAATGGAAATGTCACCGTGCGGGACGGCCTTTGGTGTGGCAAGTCGGGTCGGCGGAGGCGAAGGGCGCAGTCCTGGCTTAAAGCCATCGGAGCGTTGACACGACAGCCCTCTTGCGGGATGCCATCCTCATGTGCATAATCGGGTGAGTTGGTGAATCACACACGCGTTCCGGGGGCGTCCCCGATGGAGATCGGGGCCAGGAATAGCCGGCTGGAAATGCAACCAATACGTATCGCTTTTGGCGGCAGTATGCCGCCGGTCTTTTGCGTGGCACATGCTATTTAGAGCATTTTCTGTATGTCTGACCAAACGCCTCGATACGAATCAGGATGCGAACCCGGCTGCCACACTTAGACACCGGGCCTGATTGCCCGATTCCGGTTCAACCAAGGCAAGTGGAAGCAAAGCGGATCCGATAGAGAGTTACTGTCAAATGTTGTGGGCGAAAGAATTTCGGGCGGCTGATTTTTTGATCCCGTCCTCGTAGATAATTCCGACGACAACATCCTTCATCTGCTCGGCTCCATTGAGTCGTTGGAAGTTTCGCTGGGCGCTTTGGCCGAGCTTGTAAACCATGGCCAGACAGGCCACACGACTGGCATTGTTGCGGGTCTTGTTATGCCGCAATCTTACCGTCGAGAACATGCTTTCAATTGGATTGGACGTTCGAATGTGCGTCCAGTGTTTGGCCGGAAAATCATAAAACGTCAGCAGCCTTTCTCGATCTTTCTTCAGGCATTCAACGGCGGATGAATATTTATCCTGGTAGGTTTCAATGAACATATCAAAGGCCTTGTTGGCGTCCGCTTTCGTTGCCGCCATCCAAATCTGTCGTAATCTATGGTTAGCCTCTTTGCCCAGCCGATCCGGAAGTTTACTCACGACGTTGGCCGCCTTATGTACCCAACATCGCTGTTGGCGTGTATTGGGATAGATTTTCTCCAACGCCATCCAGAATCCCAACGCTCCATCGCCTATTGCCAGTTTAGGAGCCATGGTTAATCCCCGGCTTTTCACATCCAGTAGTAGGCCCGTCCAGGATTGTTCGCTTTCCCGGTAGCCATCGGTAATCGCCAGAATTTCCTTTTCGCCGGTTTCCGTAGCTCCCAGAAGCACCAGAATACACGCCCGGTTGTCCTCCATACGGATATTGAAATAAATGCCGTCCGCCCAGATATACACATACCGCTTATCCGCCAGGGAACGCTTATTCCAGTCCGCGTACTGTTTCTGCCAAGCGGCGACCAGCCGGGATACCGTCGAGGCTGATACGCCCTTGGCCGCCGGACCCAGCAGTGACTCCAACGGTTCGCTCATGTCATTGGTGCTGATCCCATAGAGATACATCCAAGGAATCGCTTCATCCAGGCTCTGCGTCCGTCGAAGGTACGGTGGCAATATCTTTCGATCGAACGCTTCCCGCTGATCCGCCGGACGGCGATCCTCTACCCGGGGCTGACGGATCGGCAGCATCCCGATGCCGGTCATCACATGTCGTTCCGGCAGATAGCCATTGCGAACCACCTGGCGATGGCCCTGGGCATCCACCTGATCAGCACGCGCTGCGACCCACGCTTCCGCTTCGATTCGCACCGCCTCGGCCAGCAGGCGCTGTGCTCCGGCCCGCAGCACCTCGGTCAGCGCGTCGCCGCAAACCCCACTTGGAAATTTCACCGTTTCTGTCATACTGTTACCCATGGTGGCGTACTCCTAAAAAAAGATAAAAGACACCCTTTAGGTTACGCCGCCTCCTTTACGCCGTCCACAACTTTTAATAGTATCTCCGGCGCAGTCGGACAAATCACCTTGG
>JAKATV010000285.1 GCA_021818565.1 Planctomycetota bacterium | reverse complement strand
CACCGTGGAAGAAAACGGCCTGCGTTTTGAAGTTGATGTGGGGGCGGGCCACAAAACCGGTTTCTTTTGTGATCAGCGGGAAAACCGCCTGGCGTTGACCAAATTCACCGCCGAGGCACGCATGCTGGATGTCTGCTGCTATTCCGGTGGTTTTGGCATTTACGCTACCGCCCTTGGCAAAGCGGCCCACGTTACCGCTGTGGATTTGGATGAAAATGCCATCGCCCTGGCTAAACGCAACATGCAACTGAATCGGATTCCAACCGGCAGGTATCAGTGTATCCATGCGGATGCCTACGCCTATCTGCGGCAGATGAAGCTTAATGACCAGGCGTACGATGTCGTGGTGCTGGATCCGCCGAAGTTCATTGGCGGCCGCGATGAATTTGCCCAGGGGCGTAAATCTTATTTTGATCTTAACAAACTGGCCATGGGCGTGGTAAAGCCCGGCGGCCTGATGGTAACATGCTCATGCAGCGGACTTATGGACATAGGAGAATTTCAGAATATGTTGCGCGGCTCCGCCCGCAGCGCCCAGCGGCGATTACAAATCCTGGCGGTAACGGGTCCGGGGCCGGACCATCCGGTTATGACTGAATATCTGGAAGGGCAATATCTTAAATGCCTGTGGTGTCGCGTACTGTAAGCGCATGATAAAATGAGGTCTATGATGAATACCTATCAATTCTCCAAATTTTCCTGGACGCCGGGCGAAAAACTTTTACTGATCGGCGGCCCCTGTGTCATTGAAAGCCGGGAGATGTGCCTGCATATTGGCAAAACCGTGGCGGAGATATGCCAAAAACTGGACATTGCCTATGTGTTTAAGGCCAGCTTTGACAAAGCCAACCGCTCCGGCAGCGGCAGCTTTCGGGGTCATGGAATCCAACACGGATTGGATATTCTCGCGCACGTGAAGCAGACCCTGGGCGTGCCGATTACCACCGATGTGCATGAAAGCGATCAGGTGGCGGCGGTGGCCCAAGTTGCGGACATTATCCAGATTCCCGCGTTTTTATGTCGCCAGACCGATTTGTTAATCGCCGCGGGCGAGAGCGGCAAAGCGGTCAATGTTAAGAAGGGGCAATTCATGGCTCCGTGGGAAATGAAAAATGTTATCGATAAAATTCGCTCCACCGGCAACACCCAACCCATGCTGACCGAGCGCGGAACCTTTTTTGGCTATAACCGCCTGGTCAATGACATGACCGGCATCCCGCAAATGCAGGCCCTGGGAGCACCGGTCATTTTTGATGCCACACATTCCACACAGCTTCCCGGCGGGCTGGGAAACGCCACCGGCGGCCAGCGGCAATATGTCGGCCTATTGGCCAACGCCGCCACGGCAGCCGGTGCCGACGGCTTATTTGTGGAAGTCCATCCAACCCCCGAAAAAAGCCCCTCCGACGCCGCCACGATCTTCCCCCTGGATCAACTGGAAACGCTACTGCGCCGCTGCCTGGCAATCCGTGCAGCACTGAAGCAGGGTTAATTTGGAAGTCGGTGCGAGGAATGACTCGGGTTGCAGAACAACTGGCGATCAATGACGTAAACGTCAGCGCCGCTATGTGATAATCTGCGGGCATTCGGCGAAGCGTTCTTTTACTTCGACGAAGGCGTCTTGGATTTTCAGGAATATGGCTACGATGTCGGGATCAAACTGGGTGCCGGAACCGGCTTCGATCATGGAGCGGGCGATTTCGTGAGTGAAGGCATCTTTGTATAAACGGCGGGAGGTCAGGGCATCATAAACGTCGGCCACCGCCACAATGCGACCGCTGATGGGAATGTCCATACCCCGCATCTGCGTGGGGTAGCCGGTGCCATCGATGCGTTCGTGGTGGGTGGCGATAATTTCCTTGGCGATGCGCAGAAATTCCGCCTGGGGAAATTTGCGTAAGGCAATGTCAATGGTGTTGGCCCCCAGCGTGGTATGGGTTTTCATGAGGGCAAATTCCCGGTCGGTCAGACGACCGGGTTTCAACAACACATAATCTGGGATGGCAACCTTGCCGATATCATGCAGAGGGCTGGTAAGGTACATCCAGCGTATAAAATTCGCGGTAATGCCTTCCTGATATTTGGGGTTGGACGCCATTTCCTGAGCCAGCAGGCGTGAATAGGTTTGCACGCGCTCCAGATGCATGCCGGTTTCCGGATCACGCGATTCGGCAAGCTTGGCCATGGCGAAAATTGCCAGATTGCGTGTGTCGGTAGACAGCACCCGCTCGCCACTGCGGACGCGCGCCACAAGTTCATCCGGATCATACGGCTTGCTGATAAAATCATCGGCCCCGGCGGTCAGGCCGCGGACACGTTCCTGAGCATCATTGAGCGAGGTCACGAGGATAATATACACATACCCCCAGACTTCCTCGCGGCGAATCGTCTGGCATAGTGATAAAGCACTAAGGGATGATTGAATTTCCCAATCCGCCACGATCAGATGCGCTAATCCCTGGCGGATAATTTCCAAGGCTTCTTCAGCGGTTTCCGTGCAGACAACTTCATGGCCCGCTGTTGCCAGCGTCTTACGAATTAAGGCAAGGCTGACTTTATTATCTTCAACGACCAGTACGCGCATGAATTCAAACTCCGAAAACCGCTGCGAGAGCCGCCATTTAATCCGAAATCATCAGGAAACACAATGCCGCTGCGTCGCAGTCGCCCAATTGTCTCGGCGTGGCAATATTTCCGGGCCAGCGGTGAAATCGACGACATCAATGCCGGCGTTAAGCGAATGGTTTGTCCTGGCAACCCGCCCCCCGGAAAACTGCCCGGATTTATTGCCACGCCCATTAGCCCGGATATTTCATCAGTTTTAACAAATGGAAGCCCGATGTTCTCGGATCGGTTGGGGCCGCGAAGAATTTTCCGTTTTTTTGAATAACGCGCAGACCGCTCCCCAGCCCCCCAATATCTATA
>JAKATV010000248.1 GCA_021818565.1 Planctomycetota bacterium | reverse complement strand
ACCCTGCGCGAGCCGGATGGATTGGCCATGAGCAGTCGCAATCGATATTTATCTCCCGATCAGCGGGCATGCGCCGGCAGCATTTACCAGGCCCTGAGTTGGGCGACGCACCAATACAAAAGCGGTGTGCGGGACGCAGCGGCATTGGAGGCTGGTATGAGTGAACGCATCACGCAGTCCGGCCTGGAGGCGCAGTACGCTTTGGCATGTCACGCCGAAACGCTTGAAGTATATCGCCAGACTGTTGGCACACCCGGCGTATTTCTAATCGCCGCCAAATTGGGAACCACCCGCCTGATTGATAATGTTGTCTATTCCTGATGGTCCGGAAGCGCGGCAATAAAACGCGTGAAGGCGAGGCCGGCGTGTTGGGTTTTCGGAATCTTGGCCATTAATCGGACAGGCTCCTTGGGCATCTACCTGATAAAAAATTATTGGCGCGTTGCGTTGAATGCCGCAGTACGTCGCTTTTCAGAGTTCCATTTTAGAGTTTTACAACCATACTCCTATATTAAAACTCCGGATTTCCTTATAATCCCGGCATGTTAACGAAGCGCATTATTCCGTGTCTTGATGTCGATGCCGGCCGGGTGGTCAAAGGCGTTAAGTTTTTTGATCATGTGGATGCCGGTGATCCCGTGGAACAGGCTCTTTTTTATGACCAGTGCGGGGCTGATGAACTGGTGTTTTATGATATTACCGCCAGCCATGAGGGCCGGCAGATTATGGTCGATGTGGTGCGGCGCGTGGCCGATAGCGTGTTCATGCCGATAACCGTTGGCGGGGGCATCCGCACGCTGGATGATGCGACGAGCTTAATTCAAGCCGGGGCGGAGAAAGTCAGTATTAATTCGGCGGCGGTGAAAGATCCGGAGTTGATTTCCCGAATTGCCAGAAAATTCGGGCGATGCGCGACGGTGTTGGGGCTGGATGCCAATAGAGTCAGAAAATCTGATGGCCGCGAATTCTGGGAAGTGTTTGTGAATGGTGGACGCGTGGGTACAGGGCGTGAGGTGCTGGCGTGGGCCAAAGAGGCCGAGGAACGCGGCGCGGGTGAAATCGTACTTAATGTTATGAATTCGGACGGCACATTGGAAGGTTATGACATTGCCATGACACGCGCCGTCAGTGAGGCGGTCCACATTCCTGTGGTAGCCAGCGGCGGTGCCGGCAAACCGGAACATTTATTTCAGGTGCTCACAGACGGGAAAGCGGATGCGGCTTTGGCGGCATCCATTTTCCATTTCCGTACATGGTCGGTGCCGCAAGTGAAAGACTATCTGGCCAAACATGGGGTTCATGTACGCTTAACGCCGGAGTTGCAAAATGCTTGACAGCGTACTTGTATGGATTGAAAAGAACCGGGCGTTGTGGATGCATGATCTCAAGGAGTTCCTGGCGATTCCCAGTGTTTCGGCCAAGCCGGAGCATAACAAGGATATTCAGACGGCGGCGGAATGGGCGGCTTTTTATCTGCGGGGCGCGGGGTTGGACGCCACGCTGGTAAAAACCGCCGGACACCCGTGTGTGCTGGCCACTACACCCGACGGCCTGTGTCAGCCTGATGCCCCGCACATTTTGTTTTACGGTCATTATGATGTTCAACCCGCCGAACCGCTGGAGCTTTGGCACTCTCCGCCGTTTACCGCCACGATACGCGACGGCAAGATTTTTGCCCGTGGTGCCAGCGATGACAAAGGACAGGTATTTTGCCATCTGGCGGCCCTGGCTGCCTGGAAACAGATCGCTTATGAATTGCCGGTTCGCCTGACCGTGCTATTGGAGGGGGAAGAGGAAATCGGTTCGCCGCATTTACGAGCCGTCATTGCGGAAAATGCGGATCGCCTGGCTTCAGCATCCACGTTGATCATCAGTGATTCATCGCAGTTTGCGCGCGGTGTACCGGCCATCACCACGGGCTTGCGCGGGCTGGTGTATTACCAGATGACCGTAACGGGTGCCAATACGGATTTGCATTCCGGCGTGTATGGCGGTGCGGTGGCCAATGCCGCCAACGCTGTAAGTGCCATTCTGGGCCAACTGCATGATAATCAGGGACGGGTGACAATTCCGGGGTTTTATGATCAGGTACAGGTGCCGGATGCGGCCTTGCGGGCGATGTGGAAAACCTTGCCGTTTGACGAAGAACAATTCGCGCGGGAATTGGCCGTTGAGCAATTGGTGGGGGAAAGCGGTTTTACCACGCTGGAGCGCCGCTGGTGTCGTCCGACACTGGATATCAATGGTTTAACCAGCGGCTATCAGGGTGCGGGAGCCAAAACCGTTTTGCCCGCGACGGCATCGGCGAAACTATCCATGCGGCTGGTGCCGGATCAGGATGCCATCAAGATTGCCGAGGCGTTTGAAACCTATATTCATCAGATCACCCCTGCCGGCGTCCGGGTGAAACTAGAACGCCTAAGCGCGTCACCGGCTGCACTGACACCAGAAACGTCGCCCGCCATTGCGGCAGCGGTGGAAGCGTGCGAAGAAGGCATGGGAAAAAAGCCGGTTTTTGTGCGTGAAGGCGGCTCGATACCGGTGGTGACATGGTTCAAGGAGATGCTGGGCATTGATTCAGTCTTACTGGGCTTTGGCTTGCCGGATGATAATCTTCACGCCCCGAATGAAAAACTGGATGTAGACTGTTTCTACGCCGGCATCCGCACGGCCGCCGCACTTTATGACCGGCTGGGGAGCCTGCCCAGGTAGTTACGGGCGCTGCGATCCCAGCGCATCAGAATGATCTTTACCCTCCCCCTTGAAGCGGCATTGCGTCAGAGAGCACCGTGGTGATAACCCCGTGGTCGGTTCACGACAGTATATCGGATGTTCCAGCATCGTTTTTACGTAACTCTTTTATTTACAATAGCTTACGTTCGTTTTTCGCTTTTGCGTGTAGCCACTAAAATATTGTATTAATGTT
>JAKATV010000223.1 GCA_021818565.1 Planctomycetota bacterium | reverse complement strand
CGGAAAAAATGCGCCCGGCGGGAGTCGAACCTGCAACCTTCGGCTTCGGAGGCCGACGCTCTATCCAATTGAGCTACGAGCGCGAATCGTGCTTCAAATATTAACACATTCCGCGGCAGGCGTCCAAAGTTTGGCTTAGCGCCGGAGTCAGCAGCCTGCGTTACGGTCTGCTTAATGCCGGATTACAGGCTCCAGGTCTTCCGCTGTTAGAGATGCCTTTCAGTGCTGACGGTATTGGCGACAAACGCGCTGCCCCGATATCGTAAGATGAAACTTCGTAAAATTAAAAAACGACATAATAGCGATTTTTTCTAAGCCTTTTACGTATGGATGTCTGATAATAGCTTATTGGATCGCCAATAAGCTTCCGGCGGCATGGAACGCCGCCTCAAGGCATCAGGAGCGCGACGGGATTACAACATGACTTCAGGGTCTACGATACTTCAGCGGATCATTGCCGTTACAGCAGCGGGCTTTTTTTTCATTAGCGCGGCTGTGGCCGTGGGTGGGGACCGGGGAAATTATCAATCCGGCGCATCACGCCCGGCAGATGTCGGCAGCCGCGGTGAAAGCTCAACCGTTTTCCCCGCTCCCGGAAAGCCGGAATTAAATTACACGCAGCGTGTGGCGCTGGCCTGGCAGATCGCATTAGCGGCGAATAATTTTTCGCCGGGAATTCTGGATGGAAACTTCGGCCCCCATTCGCGCACCGCATTAAAGGAATATGCGGCACGGTTTTTTCCGGGCGTCAATCCATTGGATCCACATAACCCCGCGGTATTTAACGCGTTGGGTGTGGATGTGAAACATGTTATTACGCAATACACCATCACGCAGGATGACGCTGACTCGGTGGGACACCTGCACTGGACTTGGCGAAAAATGGCGGCTGCGACGCGTATGCCGTATGCCTCACTGGAAGATTGCCTGTGCGAGAAATTTCACTGCACGGAAAGCTTGATGCGGGCGCTAAACCCCGATGCGGACTTACAGAATTTGTCCGTGGGACAGACCTTGAATGTACCCAATATCCGGCCCTTTCCCGGCCCCAATGATTTTGGCAATCCGGGCGGCCTGCAGGCTGTAATTCAGCAGGACAAGCAAACATTTCCGGAAGTGCATGTGGCCTATCTGACGGTGAATCTGGCCCAGAAGGCGATCCGGGCGTACAATCGCCACAACCAGCAGGTGGCGCTGTTCTGGTGCTCCATTGCCGCCCATAAGGCGGATTTGCCCACGGAAGATGCGGTTATTAAAGATATTGCGCTGGACCCCAATTACACGTTTCTTCCATCGATGTATCCGCAGGCGGATATTCATCATCGCTTAATTATTCCGCCGGGGCCGCGGAATCCGGTGGGCATTGTCTGGATGGGCTTGGATTTACCGGGCGTGGGCATGCACGGCAACCCCGTGCCGCAGCACATCGGCCTGACCGGCTCGCACGGCTGCTTTCGCATGTGTAACTGGGATGCGGTGCATCTGCTGACCATGGTACATATTGGCCTGCCGGTAATTATGATCAATCCGAAAAAGCCCATTCCACTTACGGTGCCCCTGCCGGCGGGCATTAATCCGCCCGGTTTACCGGAACAGTCCGAATATGCTGATGCACCTCTATCACGGCAACGCGGCAACACGCCATAAAAAAAGGGCGACCCATGGGCCGCCCCTGATTATTTTATTTTTTTGATCAGCATGGAATAGCTCGCCGGTATCGGCGGCCAATCAGCCCGCTTTTTTATGGGTGTAATACGTGGGCATCGGGCTGCCGAGCTTTTTCCACTGCGCTATAACCGCTTCGGCCTTACCGGCGCTGTTAAGCACATGAAGTTTGCGCTGCACCATGGAGATAATGGCTTCGCGTGCCGGCCCAAGGTAATTGCGCGGATCAAATTCCGCCGGCTTGGTGGCAAATACTTCGCGAATCTTTGCCGTCATAGCCAGGCGTAAATCGGTATCAATGTTCACTTTGCATACGCCATATTTGCGCACCGCCATGGAGATTTGATCTTCCGGAACGCCCTTGGCGTTGGGCATGGCACCGCCGTATTTGTTGACCAGATCAATAAATTCCTGCGGCACACTGCTGCTGCCATGCATAACCAGTGGAATGCCGGGGCAGGTTTTCATGATTTCTTCGATGCGGTTGAACGCCAGCTTGGCTTCATGCTTAAATTTGAAAGCTCCGTGGCTGGTGCCGATGGCGACCGCCAGCGAATCCAAGCCGGTTCTCTTGCAAAAGTCGGCGGCCTGCTGCGGATCGGTGAGAAACTTTTCCACGTTCTTTTCATATTCGTGCGCATCCATGCCGACCACATCTTCTTCAATACCGCCCAGCATGCCGAGTTCCGCCTCAACCACGACCCCGGCCGCGTGCGAAACTTTCACCGCTTCCGCCGTGAGTTTCACGTTTTCTTCATACGCATGGTGGCTGCCATCAATCATGACGCTGGTATAGCCGTCGTTGATGCAGGTTTTAATCAAATCAATGGTATCGCCATGATCACAATGGATGCACACGGGAACTTCGGGGTGATCCTCTACCGCGGCATCGATGATGTGCTTGAGGTAACGGATGTTGGCGTATTTGCGGGCACCTTTGGAAATCTGCAAAATGCACGGACTTTTCTCTTTGGCGCAGGCTTCAATAATGGATTGCGCCAATTCCATATTATTCACGTTGAACGCGCCGATGGCAAAGCCGCCGTCATAAGCGAGATCAAACATAGGTTTGGTAGACATCAATGGCATGGTTAATTACTCCTGTATGGGTTAAAAATACAAATCCAAAACACACTCCAAGTCCAATATTGTAGAGAAAACCGTTCACACTGACCAGTGGTGAACTCCCGACGGGTTTTTTAGCAGTGAATTAGGCGATTTTCTCTCTATTTTTTCTTTGCTTTTACGGCCGGAACGTAGTACAAGTA
>JAKATV010000474.1 GCA_021818565.1 Planctomycetota bacterium | reverse complement strand
GCGCGTGCGCCCCGGCCATGGTCGGGCCCGATGCACGGGTTGACTGTGAACCTGGTCAGGTCCGGAAGGAAGCAGCCATAAGCATGTTCAGTCCGGTGCCGTCGGTAGCCCGACCTTGGGCGGGGCGACGAAGCGCTGGGGGCCAACAGCCGCCATTCCGTGTAAGCTTAAGCCTCATTTGGCTGATTTGATCCAGAACAGTTTCACGGACATTAGTTTCATGTATTGCCACCTTGAAGCCGCTTTTAAGCTGCAAGTGGCCGGGCGATGGTCGCGTCATATTACAACATTTCACTGCTTTACCAGGCGCGGGATGTTGAGCCAAAGGATTCCATGATATTGGGGCTGTTTTCCATTTCAATACCTTCATAGCAGGATTGTATGGCCACGCGGCCGGGGCCTCTTAGCCGCAGCCATATATGTCGGCGTCGCAGCATTCCGGCGTGGCGGGGATATTCAAAATGCAGCCCAAGGTGGACCGAAACATCGGAATAAATCAACGAACGCGGCTTTACCAGAAGCGTTTCATCCGGTGCCAGGGTCCGCTGAAAGCAATTTCCCGCACAATGCAGCAGCAACAGGCCGGGCTGCTTGTCGCAGCGGAATATATCGATATAACGCCCGATGGGATAGACATATTCTTGCTCGTCGGAATTATTGCCTTTGCGCACCAGGAAAAAAATTCCAAGGTCGGTCCAGTCATAACTCACCGATCCGGTGGCGGCCAGAAATTTGTGCTCCAGCACATGCACCGCCTGACCGGGATTTAACGGAACCGCCACGGTCTCCCCCGGCTCATCCCGTGATAACGCCAGGCGTCCGGGGCCATGCGCTTCGAGCATGAATACCGGCAGTCCGGCAAACAGGCGGGTAAAGCCCTGCCGCAAAGACATCTGCCCCATCAGCACCTGATCATCCCGCCACAAAAGATAATGATGCGAAAAATAAATATGTTGGCCCGCCGCCAAGTTAAAATCCGCCACCGGCACACAATGGCCTTCAATTTGTACGGAACCGGCCCCCAACTGTATACGGGCCATATCCGCAACCGGCGGCAATTCGGTCCATCCCGCATCATCACGGCGCGCCGCAACGCGCAGCGGTGCCCCGCAGCGCGGGCAATTGGTCAAAGGCGCGTCGGCGGCAAACGCATTGCCGCACCATTGGCAGCGGGCCGTGGTAGAAGGTGTCTGTGGCTGATCCATCGCGTTAACCCTTACTTCCGATCCTGATGATGGTGATGATACATTGATTGAATCCCGACGCGCCCGGGACCGCGCACCCGCGCCAGCGCCATGGCTTTTCCGCCCAGGAATGAGCCGCCGATTTTCTGAAATTCCACATCCATGGCCACGGAAGAGTCTTTGTATAAAAATCCGCCCGGCTCAATAAGAATGCTTTCGCCCGGCTTAAGCGTGCGTTGAAAAACATTGCCGTAGCCATGCAGCATCAGCAAGCCGCGTGCGCCATGGGTAACGAAGCGGTCCATGAACATTCCCTCGCCGCCAAAAAATATATTCGCCAATCCCTTGACCCGCACAAATGAATATTCCAGGGAATGCGAGGCCAGCACAAAGGCATGTTCGCGCACATCCATTTCCATGCCCGGGTGCATGGGCAGGACCACAAGTTCTCCGGACGCATCGCGGGAAAAGGCGATATGCCCCGGACCTTTGGCCATGGAAATGCTGAAGGGCATGCCCGCAAATAACCGGGTTACACCGCCGCTTAATGACAGGTTCTCCAGCGGCACGGAATCATCTTTCCACAACATGACATGATGTTCAAAAAATACCGCATCACCGGCACCGAGTTGCAAATCCGCCACCGGTACCATGTGCCCCTCCACTTGACAGGTGCTGGTGCCAAATTCAATGCGGGTCATATCCCGTATGCGCGGAGCCGCCGTCCAGCCGGAATCGCTGACCACGTTGCGGCTATCCAGCGGCGCACCGCAACTTGGGCACGAGGGCGTGCCCAATGGGCTTTGGGTGGTACACCATTGGCATTGAACAAACGTCCGGGCGGTTGTCATCATGTCGCTCCTGCGGAAACTGAAGAACCAGCGTGTTGCTGTTTATACCTGCAAATTTCCGTTCGTCAAACTTCAATTTAATCCCCGTGCGGATACAATCCCCGAATGTTCTGGCTGCAAAAGGATACGGACGCATGAATCAATCGGAAAAAAACCCTGCCCGACTCTGGCTGGTTCGCCATGGCCAGACGGACTGGAATGCCCAACGTCGCATTCAAGGTCATACCCCCACGGAACTTAATGCCACAGGGCGGCAACAGGCCGAAATGTTAGCGCGGTGGTTTGCGGAACGACAATTTTTCGCCATCTGGTCCAGTGATCTGCCGCGTGCCCTGCAAACGGCGCAGATCATCGCCGCCCGCCAAAGCTGTACCATAACGGTCACTAAGCAGTTGCGCGAGCGCCATCTTGGTGCTTTTGAGGGGAAAACCTGGGACGAAGTGCGGGCCATGCGCACTGAACTGACCGGCAACAACACCGGCAACGGTGATTTGGCGGACTGGACCGGTGTTCCCGGAGTCGAAAGCGACCAGCAGCTTTGGGATCGCACGCGGGCGGTGTTGGATGAGATGTCAGAAGTGGAAAACGGAAAAGATGTCATGGCCGTCACGCATGGCGGCGTATTGAAACATGTTCTCTGGCACGTGTTGGGGCTAACCGCGGGGGCACCGCGCCGCTTCGGACTGTCCAATGGTCTGACCGCCGTGCTGGAAAAGCGCGGGAGCAATTATTATCTGGTAAGCCTGTTGGATATTGAAATGCTCATGGGGCATGCACCCACAGCCGATACCGCCAATGCGCCATCCGCGTAATTGGAGGATTTTTTTTCGCTTGTCGCGTTCTGAATCATCTGTGGTAAAATTGGGGTTGTCTATCAGGCATGTGAGATTTTGAGAAAAGGTGTACGTGCGATGGGAAGCGGCAACAAATCCGGTAACAAACGCGGCAAAGCCGCATCGTTGGGTGAAGCCTCAAAAGTTGCCGGGCAAACTGCGGAGAGCCTTAAGGGCGCAGAGCCGGGCAATCGTAACTCCGGGGGCAATTACAAATCCAGCTTTGCGCCCCCATCCACCACGTCCAGTTCGTTTACCCAACCGGAAGGCCAAAATTATCATCGCCCGGACCAGCCGACTCCGGTAGTGCCCCGCACCACCGCCCGCGATTTTCCGCCGCCGCCGCTGCCTGTGCGAAAACCCGCTCTCACGGATACGCCGGTTGCTGTCGGTGCAGCAGCGGATGATGATCCAACCCAGCCGCTGTTGTTTGAAATAGCTTGGGAAGTCTGCTGGCAGCTTGGCGGTATTTATACCGTCATGCGTACCAAGGCCGGCACGATGGTGGAATCCTGGGGTGATCGCTACTGCATGATCGGCCCGTATAATGCCGATACCGCCGGCGTTGAGTTTGAGCCGGCCGAGCCAAGCGGAGCCATCGCCGAGGCCATCCACCGATTGGAGGAAATGTCGATTCGCGCGCACTACGGGCACTGGCTTATCGAGGGTCGCCCCCGTGTGCTGCTGTTGGATTTTATGTCGGCGTTTGGGCGGCTTGGTGAGTTCAAATATACCCTGTGGAAAGACCACGGCATTGAGGCGCCGGATAATGATGTTGATACCAACAACGTCGTGGTTTTCGGAATGATGGTGGGGTTGTTTTTTCAGGAACTGTGCCGCTTTAAACCCGAGAACCGCCCCATCATCGCGCATTTCCATGAGTGGATGGTAGCTCCGGGCCTGATGCGTATCAGTTTCCTCAAGCTTCCGGTAGCGACCGTATTTACCACCCACGCCACACTGCTGGGGCGGTATTTGTGTACGGATAATCCGGATTTTTATTCCAAGCTTGATTCCATTAATCCCGATCAAGCTGCCGGGCACTACGCCATTTATGCCCGTTATTGCCTGGAGCGTGGCGCGGCAAATTGCGCGGATGTATTTACCACGGTATCCGATGTTACAGCGTTGGAGGCGGAAAAGCTTCTGCACCGGAAACCGGATGTTATTACGCCTAACGGGCTGAACATACAACGCTTTGCCGCGCTGCATGAATTTCAGACGCTGCACAAACAATACAAGGAAGCCATTCACACGTTTGTCGCGGGCCACTTTTTTCCATCCTATACGTTTGACCTGGATCGGACGATTTATGTTTTTACCTCCGGCCGGTATGAATACACCAACAAGGGCATTAATCTGTTTATTGAATCGCTGGCGCGGCTGAATCACTGGCTGAAATCGGGAAATATTCCAATTACCGTGGTCGCATTCATCATTACGCGCGCGCCGTATAAATCCATTAACGTGGATGTGTTAAAAAGCCAGGCCATGTTTGATGAACTCAAACTCACGTGCGAAAGAGTCTCCGAGGAAATCGGACACCGTCTGCTGCAGGATGTCAGTCAGGGAAAAATGCCGGACACGGCACATCTGATTACGGAAGGATCGATGGTTCGGCTCAAGCGCGGCCTGCACGCGTGGCGCAGTTGGAAGCAACCAGCGATTGTCACGCACGACCTCTGGGATGACGCCAGAGATTCTGTTTTGGAGCAACTCCGGGCGTGTCAGCTCTTTAACGCGAAAGAGGACCCGGTGAAAGTGATTTTTCATCCCGATTTTCTCTCTGCCACCTCGCCGCTGATCGGTTTGGATTACGATCAGTTTGTCCGTGGATGCCACATGGGTGTATTTCCCAGTTACTATGAGCCATGGGGCTACACTCCCATGGAATGCGTAGCCAATGGCGTGGCGGCAGCCACCAGTGATTTGGCGGGGTTCGGCAGTTATGTGTTAAAACATATTCATGATCCAGCCAATAATGGTTTATTTGTCGTGGGTCGGCGGTATGCATCGTTTGACCAGTCCGCACATCAACTCACAGAAATACTCTTTAACTTTGCACTTAAAGATCGGCGCGGGCGCATTGAATTGCGCAACCGGGTAGAGCGGCTGTCGGAATATTTTGACTGGCACAATCTTATTTCCCATTATGCCCATGCGCATCGCCTGGCGCTGTCGCGTAAGGCGGGGACTGCGGGGGGCAACTAAAAGTAGAAGTTAGGAGTTAGTCTCCCATGATGCCAAGCCTCACCCGCGCAGGATGAAAAAAGGCCATATTGTTTCGCTGTTGCGAATGTCTGGCGATTTTTCAGAGCAGAAGTTAGAAGATTGAGGCGCTGCGCTTTGCGGAGGCGCAAGGACATTGCATGTAGTTATTGGAACGTAGGAAGAACGGTTATGAAGGCTATGACACTTTCCGCCAATGGCGGGCCTGAAGTTTTGGTTTTACAAGATGTACCCAAGCCGGAAATTAGACCGGACCAGATTCTTGTGAAAGTTCAAGCGGTGGCCGTTAATCCCATTGATTGCAAAATTCGTAAAACCGGGGCCTTTGGCTATGGTGCTGGTTCGATTTTGGGCTTTGACGTTTCCGGCACGGTGGAACAAACCGGGTCGCTGGTGCGCAATGTTCAGGCCGGGGACGCAGTGTTTTACTGCCCCGACTTTTCCGGCCCCGGCGCTAATGCAGAGTATCATGCGGTGCGAGCGGACATCGTGGCAAAAAAACCGGCGCACCTGGGTTATATTGAAGCGGCAGCCGTGCCACTGACCGCCCTGACCGCATGGGCAGGCCTGCTGGAACAGGGAGATTTGCGGTTGGGGCAAACCGTTCTGATTATCGGGGCCTCGGGGGGCGTTGGCACTATGGCTGTGCAGCTTGCGCACGCGGCAGGGGCGTATGTCTTTGCGGTATGCTCAGCCGCGAACGCCGGTCTGGTGCGCTCGCTGGGAGCCGACCGTGTGATCGACCGCCAAAGTGAAGATTTTGTCTCTGTTGTGCAACAAGAAGCCGGAATGGTTGATCTGGTATTTGACTGCTTCGGGGACACCTACGCGGCACGCAGCATTCCAATTGTTCGCCCCATGGGCCGCATCACGACGATTGTAGATCCCAAAGGCGATTTGTCACTGGGATACCGGCACAATATTGCCCTTCATTACGTAAGCCTCGCGTTTGATTCCATCCCCCGCCGGGTTGCCGGCATGGCCAGGCTTTCCGCGCTGCTGGAGCGCGAAGTTCTCAAACCGGTGATCAATAAGGTTTTACCACTGGAGAATCTTGCCGACGCACATCGCGCTTTGGAAGCCGGCGGCGGCTTCGGGAAAATTGTACTCACGGTTTCCCATTAAATCGCGGTTGTTTCGCTATCAGTTGCAGGTGCTGCAATGACGGAAACATTGCCGATGATATTGCGATACCAAGAATTGAGCCTCGGATATCAAGCAATATAGAAGCGACAGCGCTTCCAAATTATTCTGCTCTGAAAAATCGCCAGACCTTCGCAACAGCGAAACAATATGGCCCTTTTTCATCCTGCGCGGGTGAAGCTTGGCATCATGGGAGACTAACTCCTGACTCCCAACTCCCGCGTTCTGGTCCCACCGGCCTCACGGCAATCGCACATAAAATGTTCGCAGTTTATCGCCCGCCATATCGACGGTGAAAGGTATGCTGGTTGCGCCACCGGCTGATACCTGAACGGTGCTGTTCCCTTGCGGCAATTTTGCCGGAATTACGTACACGGTTCGCGGCAACATTTCCCAGTAACGGGTATCAGCCTGCGATGACGCCGCCAAAAGTGCTCCTACACCCGCAACGCCCAAGCCAATCAGCGCTTCGGTTCCATTATTGTTATAAGCTCCATTATCCACCGCCGCGGCACCGCCGACCATCATCCCCGTTCCAATTATGGCTTTGGCTTCACGGATGGTGTCCATGGTCAGCCACCGTTTATCCTGCGCTAGAGCCAACGTATCAACCATATCGGAATTGGCGATGCCGGAAATGGGCTTGTTGTTATCCCATGCATAAACCGGGGGAATCGGGCCGGCCTGCCACGGGGTGGGCGTAAAGACGGACTGTTCACCATACCATCCAGCCGCCCGGCGTCGGGGGCCAAAACCCCAGTCCACAAATATCAAAGCGTTGATTCCCGGTTCGTACATTTTCTTGACCACCGCGTCAATCGCCGGATCTAATTGCTCGGCCCGTTGAAAATTGGCCGCCGCGAGCTTTGGATGCCCCAGTTTCATGTAGCAAACGCCCAACCCGAAATAACCTAAAACAAAATTGGAATCGACGCGGGCATATTGTTGCCCAGGCGGCAACTGGACATTCGGATTGGCGTATTTGCGCAAGCGAAAAAGACTATTGGCAAAGGCCGCCCGAGCATTGTCATACTCGCCTTTAATCAGAAAAATCAGCCCCAGATAATAATGTGCCATGGCCCGTTCAAATGGCTGTCCCTTCCATACTTTCACTCCCTCATAAACCACCACCGCTCCCAGCACCCGGCTGCCGGTATTGGTGTTGACGCTGTCCATCACCCGGTACGCCCGCAGAAATGCCGCCTGGGCATTATCCAACTGCCCCGCCGCCAGGGCGCAAGAGCCGTAACGGCAATTATTCAATACAAAATTCTTGTTTGGCTTGTTAATTAATGGTGCCAATTCCTGCGCCGCCGGCGCATATTGGCCGGTGTAATAAAGCGTCACCGCGTCGCGCACGCGCGCCGAAGTTTCGCTGCATGCCGGTAAAAACAGCGTGCACGTCAGCAATATGACAATGCCTAAACGCCAAACTCTCGAAGGCACAATTTCCGGCTCGTCATTCATAAATCGGTGATCTCCATGCGGCGAGAATCCCTTGCAGCTATGCGGTTAATCCAGAAACCCGCTGTGTACCGCTTTTTTTGTTTCATACGTACCCTCCCAGATCATCTGCCCCGTGAGGATATTGGTAAGATAAAACGTACATAAATAATAGGCGCTCCGATATTCCGGGGAGACTTTGTTATCCGAGTAAAATGTTGCCTGCAGGGCATATTGCGGTTGCAGGCGATTCACATCCGGCCCCAGGGGCCCAATACCCGGCTGCTCACCGGCCGCCAGCCGCTGGTACGCGGCCTTGTTTAACACAAAGATAAATTCTCTGCGTAATGATTGATGCGCGGTCAGAAGCGCCCGCACGCGGTGCAGGAATATATCCCCCTGATTGCGCGGAATAATCTGATCCGTATTGTTTCTCAGCGGTGTTAATACGATGGTGATCGGGCCATGCGAAGTAAGTCGCGCAATAGCCGGATCGGAAGCAATCGCGGATGCCATTTTATCTGTCATGGCGACCAGATCATGCGAGTCTAAAAAAGTATTACGCATATCCGGGTTCAGCGCCGGACCGCCGCAGCCCGCCAATCCCAGCAGCAATATTGTCAACGCCAGCCCCGTCCAAAGCCGCATTGGAATCGCCCCAGAGCACGATGAACTGCCAAGTCTCAACATTGTTTTGTTCCGCAGGTGGGCGTTGAACAGGGAATCCGGGCCGCGCTGATAATCAATACAGGTTCAGCGTGCGGGTTTCGTAATGTCCTTCCCATGTCACTTCCCCTGTTTGCAGATTCACCAATTGGAAAGTACACAAATAATAGGTCGTGGCGGAGTTTGGCAGGTCATAAAATACGCCCTTGAGCGCGTACTGGGGAATCAAGCGAGTATTCTGCGGCACTTGTCCCCGGCTGGATTGTTCAAACCCACCACCGGTAGAGCCTAGCTCCTGCTGCTGAAGCTGCTGTAATTTCTGTGGTTGAATAACAAACGCGATGCGATCACTGGCATACTGATTCAATAATGCGCGCATTCTGGCGAGATAAATCTGATCATTTTGCCAAGGTTGGCTGGTTTTATTGTCTATCCCCGTCATGACGATAATGACTTTATTGGGATTTTGTGCAATAGCCGGAATCTTAAGCAAATCCGCCGCCAAGCGATTGGTCATGTCCACCAGATCGCGCGACTGCAACCCCTGATCCGCGGGCTGAAAAGAAGAAATACCTGGCCGATACGCGCTGTAGCCGGGCTGTGAACATCCGCTTAATAGCAGACAGGTGGCAAGCGCGACGCCCGTACCGATCTTAAAACAGTTGCTGGTAATAACCTGATAACGCATGGAAAATTCGCCTCAAAAACAGTCATAGCGCCCGGCCCATAAGGTCCGCAACGCGTCAAAATTATCCGTCCGTTTAACTTAATGGTCAAATCGGCATATTATTGCCGGCCATCGTCGCCGCCATCGGACGGCAGCCATAAATCGCACCGTCGCCAAGCGGCCATTACTCCGGAAGGCTCCTGCGACAAGCGGGGTCTGCGGGGTACGCTGGATGGAACGGTTTCCCATAAAAACGAATATTGCGCTTATGCAACTTTTCAGGCCGCCAAGCGTAGGGCTTGGTGTCAGTTTGTGTTGTTTTACGCAGAGGAGCTTCCCATGAAGTCAGCTAATCATCGCGGCTTCACTCTTATTGAGTTGCTGGTAGTCATCAGCATCATTGCCTTGTTAATCGGCTTATTGATGCCAGCCCTGCAACTCGCGCAGCAAGATGCCAAGCGAACGGCGTGCGCGGCTCAATTGCACAGCATCGGCGAGTTATTTGCGGCGTACATGCAAAGTGAAAGTAATGAGATTTTTCCGGCTTGCACCATGATACCGGACACACCCAATTTTGTAGCGTGCGCTGATGGTGTGATCGTTGACTCCGCAACCTCTAATCCTCAGGGATTCGGCCCGTCACCGATTCAGAGTGTGATTGGTGGTGTGCTACCGCCGGCAATTATCCCTACGCCCAATTACGTCCCCACCGCCAATGATCGCGGTGCGGCAGATGCCTGGGATTGCCCGGCTGATGTTAATGGATTTTCTGATCCGATCAACGGCAAAACGTATCAATCCTACTTCCTTGGGGAAGGCACAAGTTACCAATATGACATGCCGCTGTCCGGCGATCGAATTACCAACTATATGGTCGGACCACCTGCCCACCGCATCAATGTATATCAACTGCTGCAGTCCTCAGGTGTTTGGGTGTTGGCTGATATGAGCACCTTTCACGGCCCGTCGCATAATCCGGATTCCGTCAACATACTATTCGCCGATTGGCACGTTGGCAGCGCACTGGATATTTCCTCAAAGGCCGGACAATCGCTGTGGAATATGAGACATCAATAAACCAGCATATTTCAAAGAATGGAGTTTATTATGGCCAGCCTCAAACAGAAAATCAGTAAGCGATGGACGGCTACCACAAAAGTGATCAAGGAGCGCAGGCAAATTGTTACGCTCGCGGCCTTGCTTCTGGCCATTGTCGTGGTATATGGTTGGATGTTTATGCGGACCCGGGCTGCGGCCCCGCGCGATAATGTCGCACCGCAGGTCGCAAAGGTGCTGGCCAGTTGGAAAGGTCAGATACCGCAATTCCCCATGTTTGGGCCGCCCGCCGGCTTTCATCGCGGGGATTGGCGCAAAATGACCGCGGCACAACGCCACGCCATGTTCATGAAACGTCGCATTCAAATGCAGGCTTTTTTCCTTGCGTTTGCTCATGCCAACGCGGCGCAGCAGGCCGCCATTATAGCCGCGGCCAAAGCGCGCTTTGCCGCGATGCGTGCCCGATGGAAGCAGCAGCGCGCCGCCGGTGGTCCCGGCGGAGGGCCAGGGGGGCACCGCGGTGGCCCAGGTGGCCGCGGCAACTTTGCCACTCGTTTTCCGCAGATGATGGCGAATCGTCTTATCAACGGAGCCAACCCGCAAATGCGCGCCGCCAGAATTGGTTTCTTCATGGCCATGCATAACAGCCGCTGATTCGCCGGGACAAAATAGCTACTTCCTTAAAACGTGGTGCAGGGCCTCGAACCTGCATCACTTTTTTTTGCCTTTACCGCGGAATCACTTTGACAAAACCCCTGTAATGAGATTATTTTACATCACGTTAATATAATTCTCGTTGCGTAGTATTTGGTATTTCGCGGAATTTGGAGCGCCCATGACGGATCATCGCCCTGATGAATCGCTAAAACAAATGGCGGATGAAATTTTCAGCCTTACTAAAATGTCCTGGCGGCAGCGCCTGGCCACGCGGCACCTGGGAGAAGAGGAACTTTCAGAATCGCAATTTCTCACGCTTGATTGCATTGTCACCCACGGAGAGCCGCAAACCGTCGGTGATTTACAACGGGCTATTCACGTGGTGCCTGCCCAGATGTCACGCATTATCCGATCTCTGGAAAATGATTTTGACGCCCCCCTCATCCGGTGTGAACTCAATCAGGATGATAAACGCAAAATTGACGTGCGCCTCACCGCTGATGGCCGAACGGCGCATTCAGATTTTATCAGTTCCCGCATTGGCCGCACGCTGGAACTTTTAAGCCGGTTAACGGAAAAAGATCGGTTGGATTTCATCCGCGTCTGCGGCCAAATGAGAAAACTTTATGATCGCTATGACGTTACCGAAGAGGGAGTTGCATAGCATTAATTGCAATTCCGGGTTGTCTGATTGTTCATAAATTCCCAACCGGGAAGTTATGATTTGGAGCAACACCATTATGGCCAGAGCTGTAACACTTTTCACCGGGCAATGGGCGGATGTTCCCTTGGAATCGCTGTGCAAAAAAGCCAAGGCGTTCGGCTATGATGGTCTCGAGCTGGCGTGCTGGGGCGATCATTTTGATGTGCACCGGGCGCTGGAGCAGCGGAGTTATATTAAAAAGAAATGGGATACGCTTACGCGTTATGGCTTGAAATGCTTTGCCATAAGCAACCATCTGGTCGGGCAGGCGGTATGTGACAATATCGACCAGCGGCACAAAGCCATTTTGCCGGCCCATGTTTGGGGAAATGGTGATCCTTCGGGCGTGCGGCAACGCGCTGCGGAAGAAATGAAACTCACGGCTCAGGCGGCGCGGAAATTTTTTGATGCCGCACCGGCCACGGTAAAAAAACAATTGCGCCGGGCCGTGGTCAACGGGTTTACCGGCAGCGGCATCTGGCATCTTGTATACAGCTTTCCACCCGTGCTGCCGCACCAGATTGAGAACGGCTTTTCTGATTTCGCCCATCAGTGGAATCCGATTCTGGATGTTTTTGATCAGTATGATGTGGTGTTCGCCCTGGAGGCCCATCCGACAGAAATTGCTTTTGATATTGCCAGCGCGAAAATGGCGGTGGATGCTCTGGGTGGTAGAAAAGCGTTTGGCTTTAATTTTGATCCATCCCATTTGATCTATCAATCGGTGGACTATGTTGAATTTATTCGGGAATTTCGTGACCGGATTTATCATGTCCACATGAAAGACGCATGGGTAAGCCCGGTGCCCCGACGCAGCGGCGTATTCGGGAGTCACCTGCCCTTCGGCCATCCGGAGAGGTTCTGGGAATTCCGATCATTGGGCCGGGGCAGCGTGAATTTTGAACAAATTATCCGAGCCTTAAATGAAATTCAGTATCAAGGCCCCCTGTCGGTGGAATGGGAAGACCAGAACATGGACCGTGAACACGGCGCAACCGAGGCGGCGGCATTTGTCCGGAAGCTGGATTTCGCGCCCAGTGCCATTGTTTTTGATGCACAGTTTCACCGGAAGTGATTTGCCGGTAAACTCTCTGCGGTTCGTTTGAGCGCCCGTAGCGCAATTGGATAGAGCGCGTGGCTTCGAACCACGAGGTTGCAGGTTCGAGTCCTGCCGGGCGCAGTAGATATAAGTGTTGCTGATCGCTGTACTTAGCGAACTTCCCTGCGTCGGGGAATGCGGCTCATGAGTCCCCGCCAAAACGGTATATACCGTTTTGGCTCTGACCAAAGGAGCCATTTATGCCTCGACTCAAGCAGAAACTTCCTTCGTATCGGTTACACCGTTCGTCCCGCCAAGCAGTGGTAACACTGAGCGGAAGAGATTATTACCTGGGTTCATTCAACGCACCTGAGAGCCGGGCGGAGTATGACCGACTCATTCAAGAGTGGCTTGCCAATCAACGACAGATAATGGAGAAATCTGTAAGCAAGAACGGTAAAGATCAAGGCGTCACAATTAATGAATTGATCTCCCAATATTGGGTGTTTGCAAGCGGCTATTACGTTAAGAATCTAAAACCGACAAGCGAATTACATGCGTTGAGATTTTCGTTCAAACCACTCGTCGCTCTCTATGGCACAACCGCTGTTGAAGTGTTTGGTCCGAGTAGTTTGAAGGCCGTGCGCCAGAAGATGATTGATAATGGGCTATGTCGTACTCTGATCAATCGTCTCGTCAATCGCATCCGCCGTATCTTCAAATGGGGTGTGGAGAACGAGTTGGTTCGCTCCAGCACCTTGGAGGCATTGCGGGCTGTCGCGCCGCTCAAACGTGGCCGTTGTAGCGTGCGCGAATCCGATCCGGTTAAGCCAGCGCCGGAATCCCTGATTACCGCAATTGAGCCATACGTATCGCGACAGGTCTGGGCGATGATCCAGCTTCAACTTCTCACGGCCATGCGTCCCGGGGAAGTGATTCAAATGCGACGCCGCGACATTGATACAACCGGAGCGGTCTGGCTATATCGGCCAGAATCCCATAAGACGGAACATCATGGCATTGAACGCAGCATCTACCTTGGGCCTCAGGCACAAAAATTCGTCATGCCTTTCCTGAACCGGGCTGACGATGATTATTTGTTTAGTCCATTAGAAGCGGATAAGGAACGACGCGATAAGCTTACCGTCACCCGGAAGACCCCTTTGTCATGCGGCAATCGGCCCGGCACGCACTGTGCCCGCCAGCCCAAACGTAAACCGGGGATCTGCTACGATGTGAACAGTTATCGCCGCGCCATCAACTATGGCTGCGACAGGGCCTTTCCCTGGCCAAAATATGCAGGACGCGCATTGGAGCAACTGACCCCCGAAGAACGCGCTGAATTAAAAGCGTGGCGGAAAGCCCACCATTGGCATCCGCATCAATTGCGACACAATGCGGCTACCAATATTCGTAAAGATTTCGGCATTGAAGCAGCCCGGCTGATTCTGGGCCATAAATCGGTAGCGGTTACAGAGATTTATGCCGAGCTAGATCGCCAGAAGGCATCGGATATTATCGCCAAGGTGGGGTGATGCTTTGTAACCTGCGAAGTGCCATCTGAAAGCATGTCCCCTGTTTAATCGGCTGAGGCAAACTGATTATGGAACGGAGATTCATGGAATCTTCGGCCCATATCCAGCAATATGCACTCTGGATAAATTACTCATGCCCGTCAATTGTCCTCTGGTCGGCTTCCCTTGAGGATTTCGGCAATTCTGTTGTTGGCTGCTTCAATTTGCCTCTGCCGCCGCGCGGTTGTCACTGGGAGCATAACGGGCTGGGCATCTCTGGAGATTGCAAACCGTTGCAGCGCCTCCCGACTGGTGTACGTGGTGCCGCCAATCTGAATCGCCTCGAGCCGACGTCCGCGTGCACCACGTTGGACCCAGCGGTATACGGCGCTGATGTGAATCCGTCGGCCATTGGGGCGTGATGGCAAAAGAGTGGGAACTTGGCCAATGGGTACCAGTTGTTCAGTATGCAGATCAATCATGGATGTCTCCATTTCAAATCAATATCCCACGGTGTAATACCGTACATATACCTAATAGCTTATGCGGAAGAAACAATCAAAGTCAATG
The DNA here is from genome assembly GCA_021818565.1 of Planctomycetota bacterium. Taxonomy (GTDB): domain Bacteria; phylum Planctomycetota; class Phycisphaerae; order WQYP01; family WQYP01; genus JAMDCX01. Next base: position 653 of record JAKATV010000474.1, on the reverse strand, counting down.
TCATCACAACAGTTAATGGTATTATTTTATAGCATTCATCTTGCGGTTATACGTTGTATCCGTTAAGATCCATGCCTTATGGCAAAGAAAAGCATCAAAACGAAAGTCCCCGCCTCCTCCGGAAAACCTCTGACCAGCCAGAGAACGTATCGGTTCAATACCGAACTCTTTGAATCCTTTGAAGAGGATTGTGCCCGGCATCTGGCCAATCCCAAGCTGGTACTGGAGGCACTGATTCTCTACTGGCTGGAAGGCGATAGCAAGACCCGCAGCGCCATCGCCATGCGACACCGTCAACGGTTTGGCAACACGGGAAGTGAAGATTAGCCTTTCGGAATGAATGTCGTTTTACAAATCCCCGCCACCGTTAGCCAACCCGCTTAAAACGCCCCGCGTTTGCTACGGTCAAAGCGGGTAATCTTGGCCGCCACATAACTCATCCTCACAATATGTTCCTTGCGCGCAATTAGTACTACAACGCTACAAGTGGCTCCAATCGCAGACTATCATGTCCTTCAATTTCAGGCCCAGCGTGTGCAAACGTCGAAGTGTCCGCTTGCGGTGGCTGCGTTCGGCAGCGACATTGCGGCGTTGCGTCCGAACCAGCGTCCGGGAGATCATCTGGGCCAGAGCTTGTGTGCATCGGCCGCCGC
>JAKATV010000454.1 GCA_021818565.1 Planctomycetota bacterium | reverse complement strand
GATAGGGCGTGATCCCGCGAAAGGGTGCAGCCTTGAAAGCTCATGGGCTTGCATAAAACACTATTACACTATATAATGTAATAGTGTTTATTTGGAGTGGTTTATGCCTCGACTCGTAATTGCCAAGTGCCCGCCGAAGCTGCCGATTTCGGAGCGTCCGCTCTTAACCGTTGAGCAAGCCAACGACCTGGGTGAAGTGTTCTGGATACTTAGCAACGATACGCGACTTCGGCTTCTGCACGCACTGGTGCGGGATCAGGAGTTGTGCGTTAATGAACTTGCCGCCGAAGTGGAGATGAAACCACAGGCGGTGTCGAACCAACTGCAACGCCTTGCGGACCGCGGCATTGTGCGAACGCGGCGCAATGGCACTGCCATGTATTACCGAATTGTTGATCCCTGCGTGGTCAGCCTGCTGGAGCAGGGTATTTGTCTGGCCGAGGATTCCAGGAGCCGCGAATGAAGAACGTTTCCCTGGACATTATGAAGCCGGGCGAAGCCGAGGCGGTCGCCCGCCTGCAGGAAGCTGCCGACGCCAAGAAATGCTGGCGCTGCGGGTGTTTACACAATTCGCTTGCCGCCATTGACAAAGCGATTCCGATGGATCGGCAATCCGCAGCTTTGGCTGCGGTCATTGAGGAGGCGCGTCAGCGGCTGGTGCCGGTGCAGTACGACTGTCTCGGGTGCGAGGTCTGTTTTCCCCCTCTGGCCATGAACGCGTTGCAGATCAACGATGAGGCCTGCCCCAGCGAAAAAGTGGACGCCCGCGCGGGCTGGCCGCCGCTTCCAGGATCTTACTCAGTGCTGCAATTCCATGCTCCGGTTGCCCTCTGCACGCTGACCGACGAAAAACTTGCCGGCGAGGCCGCATCACAACACTGGCCCGATGTCTCGATTGTCGGCACTATGTACACGGAGAATTTGGGCATAGAAAGGGTCGTTGAAAACGTCGTTACCAACGCCAATATCCGATTCCTGATCCTTTGCGGCCCCGACTCCCGTCAGACAATCGGGCACCTTCCGGGACAGTCTATGCTGGCATTGGCTCAATCCGGATTGGATGCGGGCGGCCGAATCTTAGGCGCAAAAGGGAAACGTCCGATCGTGCGGAACATCGGCCGGGATATGGTGGAACATTTCCGACATACCGTTGAAGTCGTTGACCTGATCGGCGTAACAGACTTGACCTCCATTTCCCAAGCTGTCAGCGCGTGCAAGGCACGCTCGCCCGGCCCGGCTGCGCCGTGGATATCCACCCAGAGCGTGCCGGTAATTTCCGGGTATAAACCCGAAAAAATGGTATCCGATCCCGCGGGATATTTCATCGTTTATGTGGATCGGCCAAAACGCAAGCTGTCACTGGAACATTACCAGAACACCGGCGTTTTAGACGTAATCGTGGAAGGAACATCGGCCGCTGAAATTTATATACCGGTAATAGAACGGCAATTCATCTCCCGGCTGGACCATGCCGCCTATCTGGGCAGAGAGCTGGCGCGAGCGGAATTTTCGCTGGGCACGGGAGAACCCTATGTGCAAGATGCGGCGCCGGAAGCGCGAACTTCTCTGCCGGAGACCGGTGCTCCTTCAACCAGGACATCATCTTGCAGTTGTGGACCTGAACCAAAGGAGAACGAACGATGAAACACCTTATCTTTGCTATCGCAATATTTTTCGCGTTTTCGACGATGCTGCCCGCCGGGCTCATATTTTCCAGTGTGCCTCCGGCGACGGCTCACCGTTTCCCGACAGTCCGAGCCGTGGCCTCCCATCCCGCGCAATATTTGGGGCGTCTGGCGCTCACGGGCGTGGTGGGAATCGTCACGCCGGGAAAGGGATTTATCATGGTGGATATGCGGGAGTACCGTCGCGAAGGATTCGCATGTCTGGCAAAGGACGAGCCGACAAAAATTCCCGTACAGTGGAACGGCGCAGCACCGAAAATCAAGCAAACCGTGCGCGTCGATGGAACGCTGGTTAAAGGAAGGAAAGGCTACGCCTTTATCGCAAAAAAGGTAACAATACAATGACCAACGGGGTACTTGGCAATAACCCAACCGCAAAACCAATCACACGGATTGCACGTTGGCTTCCGCTGGTGATTTTCGGTCTGGTATTTGTATTTCATGCTCTGTACATTCGACGGATCAGCAGTGAGCCGGCCCCTGGTTGGGCGAATGTGGGCATTGTTGATAACACTTGGCTGGGCTTTGGGGCCTATGTGGAGGCGGGAGACTATTTCACGGGGTTTTCCTATGCGCTGGCGTCGGCTTTTGGGGCGTGGGCAATAATGCAGTCTTTTTACCAGCGAAGAGCCGCAATGGCGGCGGGAGCGGTAGGAAGCGTTTCTCTCATGGGAATACTTATGGTGGGCGGATGCTTCCTGATCGGTTGCTGCGGCTCACCGATGTTGGCCGTTTATTTAAGTATTTTCGGAGCCAAAGCATTGGGCGTGGGCAAGCCTTTGATGGCCCTGGTAACACTGCTGTCAACCGGCTGCGGTTATTACTGGCTTTCACGACGCATGGGAAACCGTACTCCGCACCGAGGCGCGGCCGCTTGTTGCTCAGGTCCAAGTTGCTGTTCACACGCCGCCAGTTCCCCCGGCGACGACTCGGATGCGCGCTGACGCTATCAATTATCGGGTGGCATTCGGACCCCGAAACATCGCCTTGGGCGGAACGTGCGGATCACCCTTTCTGAACCTGCCGACTGCCGGTGCGTACTGATGTAAGGGGTGTTGGCATCTGGAGTAATTGGCTTATGAACCGCGAAGAACATTGGGAACCCGTTTATACCAAAAATCAAGATACCAATGCCGGTCGGTATCAAACTGAGCCATCCGCCTGATTTGGTGTGATATGGCATTGACGGCTGATACATTCAAATATTAGAATACTTGAAATGATGTTGGAAAACTAAACCACTCATATTTTCAAAGGAG
>JAKATV010000070.1 GCA_021818565.1 Planctomycetota bacterium | reverse complement strand
ATCAGCTTGAGTTTGCCGGAAAATCCAGCAACATCCCCGGCTGCAAAAATCCCTTTCATATTGGTCTCCATCTGCTGGTTGACCAGAATGGATTGGCCTTCCTGCTTGATAGGCCAATTTTTAATAGCGCCCAGTGAACTGATAAAACCGAGTTGCGGAAGTATGGCGTCAACAGATATTGTCCGCTCTTCCTGACTCTGGTTATTGACCAGAACGGCACCCTTCAAAACATTATCGGCTATTACCAGCTCTTTTAATTCCCAAAACGTTAATATTGGCACGCCCAACGCCAAAACCTTGGAAACACTGTCTTCATGCGCCCGAAACTGATTGCGACGGTGAATAATGGAAATATGCGATGCCGTCCCATGCAGATTCATCGCCCAATCCAGAGCCGAATCCCCGCCGCCGATGATCAATAGGCGCTTGCCGGCAAAAACCTGTTTTGAAGAAACCGCATAATATATGCCCCTATTTTCCCATTCTGCCGCATTGGGAAGCGTGACTTTACGGGGCTGAAAAGCGCCCGCTCCCGCACAGATCAGCAGGGTTTTGGTGTAGTGTTCCGCATGCTCTGAGCCGACAATGTAGCAATCCATGGCTTCATGGCGTTTGAGCGTTTTTACAGTTTCTGATAAATGCACGGAAGGATGATATTGCAATCCCTGTTCCATGAGGTTTTTGACCAGATCGCGGGCAATAACCCTGGGAAATCCGGCAACATCATAAATATATTTTTCCGGGTATAGCGTGGCCAATTGCCCGCCCAACTGATCCAGCGAATCGATGATTTTGGTTTTCATCTGTCGCAGACCCGCATAATACGCGGCATACAGCCCCACCGGGCCGCCGCCGATAATCGTCAAATCAAATACTTCCGGTGAGCCGGTCATTCCAGCGATCCCTTTCATTGCGCAACCAACCTTATGCTGGTTATTCAACCCGATATTCTATGCCAATTCTGACGAAGTTAAAAGCGTATTTGAATTTATAATATTCGCAAAAATGTTAATCCGATGAGTGCTTCGATCATGCCGCCAAACAATTGATTTCCAGCGGCTGCTCACATTGGCGGAGCCGTGTAAACATTCTCGGCTGGCTCACTAAATACCTTCTGCACAAATTCCTCGCCCGAAATGGGGCGGCCAAAATAATACCCTTGAAACAGCGGGCAGCCACGTTCTTTGAGGAAATCAACATGCTCGAGGGTTTCCACACCTTCGGCGACGACTTGCAGCCCATGATGGGTGGCAACCGCCAGAATCGCTTCAACCAGCGACGCATCATTCATATCCGTCGGGGCGTCCTGGATAAAACTTTTATCAATTTTCAATTCAGTAAGCGGCAATTTCTTCAAATACGCCAGCGATGAATAACCTGTGCCAAAATCATCGATTGAAAAGTGCACCCCCAGCTCCTTAAGCTGCTGCATTTTTGAAATCGCTTCATTAAGATTATCAAAAACGACCGCCTCGGTAATCTCCAGCGTTAACAAATTGGGATTAGCGCCGGTTTCCTGCAGAACCATCGCCACGCAATCTCGAAAATCCGGACCGCGAAATTGCCGCGGGCTGACATTGACGGAAATACGAATGGGCCTGCCCGCCTGCTCCAATTTTTTAATAGCCCGGCACGCTTGTCTAAGCATCCATGTTCCCATGGGAATAATCAATCCCGTATCTTCCGCCACCGGAATAAACGCTATGGGAGAAATCAGCCCCCCTTCTTTATTGTGCCACCGGATTAACGCCTCAGCGCCAATAATTTTCCCTGACGCATTGACCTGCCCTTGCAGGAACATGCGAAAATCCTCGCGTTCCATGGCCTGTCGCAAATCCTGCTCAAGAGTAAGCCGTGCGCTCACCGCGGCCTGCATCGCGGGTTCAAAGTAACACACGCTGTTACGCCCGGTGGCTTTAGCTCGGTACATGGCCGTATCCGCCTGCTTAAGTAAATCCGATGCGGATTCCACGCCCTTTGGAAATAGTGCCACACCGATGCTCGCTGTAATGTGATGCTGAAAATTTCCCAGCACCACAGGCTCGGAAATCGCTTTTTGGATTCGCGTGATCGCGCCTTGTACCATATTGGCGGAAACGTCAGAATTATCGGATAACGCCGGGAGCAGCAGCACAAATTCATCTCCGCCTTGGCGACTGATTGTGTCCTGCTGCCGCAGGGATAGCTTGAGTCGCCGGCCCATTTCCCGCAAAAGATCATCGCCGACCTCATGGCTCGCCGCATCGTTAAGATTCTTAAAGTTATCCAGATCAATACATACCACCGCGCCAAATACGTTACTTCTTTGCGATACGGCTACACAGGCCGCCAGCCGATCCAGAAATAACCGCCGATTGGGCAATTCAGTTAACGGATCATAATAAGCCAGTTGTTCAATGCGGGCGTTGGCCGCCATTTGATCTGAAACGTCCTTTTGCGCACCGACGAAATGAGTGATCACCCCGGCTTCATTCCGCAGCGGTGCAATGTGCAGTTGATTCCAGAACAGGCTCCCGTCTTTCTTATAGTTCTGGACAACCACTTCGCAGCTGCGCCCTTCTTTTAAAGCTGATCTTAATTCATCAAGTCCCGGTTGATCTCGTTGTATGCCTTGTAGAAAGCGGCAATTGCGGCCAAGTACTTCCGCCTGACAGTACCCGGTCGTCTTTTCAAACGCCGGATTGACATAGGTAATCGGCATGTCCGGCTGTTGCGCATCGGCAATTAATATGCCGATGGTTGCCGCTTCCAAAGCCCGTTGCGCCAAGCGAAGCGATTCTTCCGCCCGTCGGCGATCCGTAACGTCATGGGCAATAATCAGATGAACCTGATGGCCTTTAAGGATAATCGGATGGGCATAAACTTCTACATCCCGAATCTGCCCCGATGCAATGCGATGCTGGTTGATAAAAAACTTGGTGACACCGGCTTTGGTTTCAGCAAACTGCCGCTCTAATATCTTCTGACC
>JAKATV010000220.1 GCA_021818565.1 Planctomycetota bacterium | reverse complement strand
GCGGCGGGCGGAGGATGTCGGCACAATTGATTCCTGGCTCTTGCAGGTTGTTGAACGCATGAAGCAACTGATGGAATCCCACGAAGGCGTGGGACTCGCCGCGCCGCAGGTTGGTTTATCACTGCGACTTTTTGTGATGGCGGAAAAAGCCAAAGCCGATCAAGCCGTTGCCGTCATTAATCCTGTGCTGGAGCTGGATTCTCAAACCGAAGAAGCCGAGGAGGGATGCCTGTCTCTTCCGGGAATTCGCGGGAAAGTCATGCGGGCTAAAACAATTACGCTAACTGGGTATGATCTTAAGGGGGATCCGATTTCCACGCCGCTGGAAGGATTCCCCGCGCGCATAGCACAACATGAAAATGACCACCTCGATGGCGTGCTGATCCTATCCCGCATGCCCCCATCAGCCCGGATTGCCCTGGGTAAAAAACTTCGCGAATTAAGAACCCGCTCCTGACCTGATTCTCCGGCCCGCACGGATGGCCCAGACATCATTGATTATCTCGCCACGGCCAATATTACCGCCGGACGAATTCGGGTTTTAGTTGCACAAACATCCGCTCAAATGAGCGGTAAATCGCTTCGCCGATCGTGAGGCGATGCTCAAGGGACAGTTTGTGATAATCTTGCAGCGTCAGGCCGTCATAATGCCCCATCCAACCACAGGCGATGCGGCGCGAGGCCAAAAGAAATTGCCGCTCCTGAGCGGCCGTGCAGGATAACGGAAAGGTCTCCTCAATGACCACGGGTTTACCGACCGCGCAGCGGCGCAGCACGTCCATGGCTTGCGTGAGATCCTTGGACTGAGGGTAAATGTGAATGCTGATAAAACTCACATGCGGCGCGATCACGCGCGGTATAAATCCCGAAATCCATCCCCATTTGGGTATCCACGGCAACAGGCCAACGGTAATCAAAGTTTTTTTGTCACGTGAGCGAATGGCCCGGGTCATGGCATTAATCCAGCGGACAGCCAATGCGGGGCGACCGGCATGACCGGGATTCAGTGCAATAAATTGCAGGAAATCGTACCCGCCGAAAGAACTTTTCGGCTGCCATTGCCAAGGCCTCTGCCGGGACCCCGGGACAAGAGGTTCGTTGATCAGATCATAGCAAAATACACAGTGGCTTGGGGCGCAAGTTGCCGCGATCGCGCGCCAGAAATTTTCCTGAGCTTTCCATCGCTGGCGGTCGTTCATGGCGTTGTACCATTTTGGCGTGTCGGAAACGCGGTAACACCCCAGTCCCGTGAGATCGAGATAAAGGTGATTTTTTTCCGCCAGATGCAACAGACGCGACAGCAGCTTCAGCGACACCGGATTGGGTTTTTCCGGAGAGAGCATAAATTTCCCATACTGCAGATGCACGCGAACCACATTGGCACCCAGGCGGCGCATGTTGCGGAAATCCCGCGCCACCGTGGGCCAATGGTGAAGCCAGAAATCCTCAATAAGCCGGCCCCGATTGCCGTAATTAAAGCCCCAAGGATAATAGGCCTTCCGCGAAGGCAACAGCTCAAAGCCACGGTGATCAGGAGCCACGGCAACGCGCTGCTGAGGCGGAGGAACCAGTGTATGTTTCGCAGCAGCCGCCGCCACGCCGGGCATGAAAACCAATAGCACACCAAGACAGGCAAGTTCCAAGCAATATGGAACCGGAAAAAAAGAAGGTTTGTGCCGCAACGCCATGTTAAGGCTCCTGATCATTTACCGCGCGTAGCGGCACCGGCTTTCGCGGGGATTGCCCGCAACACAAAGAGTGTTTGGATAAAATGACCATCATTGATGCGATCAATAATTCGGATTGTACGATGGGTCTGCCGGGCGATAGCGTTAACCTGCCCCGCAAAGACGCCTTCATCGCGCGTGAGGATATAGAGCCGATGCGGGTTGTGTTCGGCGATGGCGGTAAGTTGGGCGGGGGTTTTCATAGGCAGAATTTCATCAGCATAATATAGCACCCCCAGCCACATCCGATCACCCATAAGTGTGTATATCCGATGCCCATGAACCGCTTTCATCATTTGCCGGGTTTCCGCGCGATAGCGACTTACCTGATACCCCTTGCCATCCATATAAGCCCAGTTCATCGCCAACATAAACAGCCAGCCCGCCAGCGCATACATCCAAAACGCGCGATCAAATTGCCGGCTAAATTCCCAACGCCACAGCACCACTCCCATCGCTATGACCAGCAACGCCACCGCGCCCCAGCCAACTGGGCTTAATGCCGCCAATCCCGGCTTAAGCAGGGATGCCGCCTGCATGGCAGTCCAATGTCCGGTAAAATTCAGGGACGGGTGATGGGCCAGCATGACAATGGGTATGAGAATTAAAACCAGCACGCCCGCGCCGATGAACATAATGCTTTGTGCCGCCAGAAGAATTTTTGCCGGTGGTTCCAACTCCAGGTCTTTTTTCAAACGAATAAATTCCTGCCAGACCGCGGCAATCAGCAGAGCCGCAAACGGAAAATTCTGCAGGGCATACCGCTGTTTTTTTTGCGCTGGAATGGTCAGTAAAATCAGGCCCAGTACCAGCACAATCCAGAACATCCACCGACTGCGGCGTTCTTGCGGCGTCGGCGGCGGATCAGAGTGTGTGGGCAAAAACGGTAATGCCAGGCCGGCGATCAAGGGAGGTGTCCAGGGAAATACCCAGGCGATCATCGCCAGATAATACCAGCGCGTATCCGGCAACACGCTGACATAGCGACGAAACTGGCGGGTCCAGATATGCCAGGCACTTCCGCCATATTCCGCATGATACCGTATTGCCACGGCAATAAGCCACGGGGAAAAAACCGCAATGGAGACAACCAGCGCCAGGAGAATGCCCAGCCAGCAGCGACTGTTTTTGCGATGCTCCCACAGCAGCCAGAAACCGAAGGGCACCAGCACATACATCGGCGGCACCGGCCCCTTGCTTAATACGGCCAGCCCCAACGCCACACCGCCCAACCCGGACCAC
>JAKATV010000259.1 GCA_021818565.1 Planctomycetota bacterium | reverse complement strand
ATGCACTGCCGGAACTTACCGCAAGTTTGCCGGAACGCGGCTCAACGGTAAACGGATTCTTGGACTGCATCTGAGTCATTATTATTTCCTTCCATCATCAGGTTGTTAAAAAAATTACTGCCGCGGCGGCCTTATCCAACAAATTCCACCGGCGTGCAGGGCGGAATTAATTGAGCTTTGGCTCCGGCATCCAGAATCGCATTGACCGCCTTGCGGCCTTCGGGTCCAAAATCCAAAGTCCAGTGATTCACATACATACCCACAAATTCATCCGCCAATTTTTCATTCATATCCCGTGCGTATTGCAGGGCATGGCGCACGGCTTGTGCCCGATGGGCCAGCGAGAATTCAATGCTGCGCTTCAATATGCCCGTGACTTCCCGCATGGCTGCATCCCCCATATCCCGACGAATGACATTGACCCCCAGCGGCAGCGGCAGGCCGGTTTTTTCTTTCCACCACTTGCCTAAATCCACGCAGCAGACCAGCCCGTTATTCTGATAGGTCAACTGCCCTTCATGAATAATCAACCCCGCATCGGCATGGCCGGCCTGCACGTATTCCAGAATTTCATCAAAGGGCTTAACCACCGTATGCACGCCCTTGCCCAGCAGCAACTGCATGGTCAAAAACGCGGTGGTTAATGTGCCGGGAATGGCGATGCGTTTGGTTTTTAATTCATCCATGGTAAACGGCTTCTTGGACACCAGCATGGGGCCATAATTCTCCCCCATGGAACAGCCGCTGGCCATGAGCGCATATTTATCTTTTACATACGGATAGGCATGGAGGCTGATCGCCGTGATTTCCAGTTCCCCTTTCATGGCACGCACGTTGAGCGTTTGAATATCCTGAAGGATATGCTCAAATTCATAGTTGCCGGAATCCATTTGTCCGGTGGCCAAGCCATAAAACATAAAGGCGTCATCGGGATCCGGTGAATGCCCCAATCGCAGTTTTTTCTTTTCCGCCATCGTTAACCTTTCCAGTTCAAGGCGCAATATCAAACGTGAATTCTAGCGTGAAACCCAAAAATTGTCCGCGCGCGTGATGGATCAACTCCTGGTGTCCCATCCGACTTGGCACGGAATATGCTATAATTTCTCTGTTTTTGGAGACGGATTTGTCCGCGAATGGTAAAAAAGTTGTCGTCGCGATGTCCGGCGGAGTGGATAGCTCGGTCGCCGCAGCGCTGTTGAAAGAACAGGGATATGACTGCCTGGGCGTATTTATGCGCCTCGGAAATGATCCCATGCAGCAGGCCGGCGATGAATTGGTGGCCTGTTCACCCGAAAAAGCCGCCAAGCCGCATCATCAGGGTTGCTGCTCTACCAATGATGCCGCCGACGCCCGCTACGTTGCCGGGCTGCTGGGTATTGAGTTTTATGCCCTGAATTTCCAGCATGATTTTGGCGGAATTATTGATTATTTTGTGCGCGAATACAATCAGGGGCGAACGCCTAATCCGTGTGTGCGCTGCAATGAATATCTGAAGTTCGGCAAACTTTCACGCTACGCGCGAGCGGTGGGTGCGGATTTTGTCGCCACCGGTCATTATGCCCGTATGGGTCGCGACGCCGCGGGTGCCGTGCGCATTTTGCGTGCCGCGGATCATGCGAAAGATCAAAGCTATGTGCTTTTTGGTGTGCCGCCTGATGAATTGCCGCGCATGATGCTGCCGATTGGAGAATTTCCAAAAAGCGAAGTCCGAGCGATGGCCCAGCGTTTTGGTTTACCGGTACATGACAAGCCGGACTCGCAGGAAATCTGCTTCGTGCCCGACAACCAATATTTTAATTTAGTCAAAAAACGCTCGCCGGAAACCGTCAAGCCCGGCCCCATTGTGGATCATGACGGCAAAACCGTCGGCACGCATGATGGCCACCAGCACTTCACGCTGGGCCAGCGCCGCCGCGTGGGTGTGGCACTGGGATATCCGGTGTATGTCACCCACATTGATGCCGCCAGCAATACCGTGCAGATCGGCCCGCATGAGGACCTGTTGCACCGGCGGCTTATAGCCCGAGAAGTTAATTGGCTCTCTGCCCGGCCCACGGAAGCGATCCATTGTCTGGCGAAAATCCGGTACAACACGCCGCCCGCCCCCGCGATGGCCCACCTAACCGGCCCGGATGAACTAACCGTCACTTTTGATGAGCCGATCGCCGCCATCACTCCCGGACAGGCGGTGGTATGCTACGACAACGACGTATTACTCGGTGGCGGCTGGATTGAGCGGGTTCAGTAAATACCATATGCACAGTACCTACAATATCAATCCGTCAATGCAGTAAATCCAGGTGCCAGCGGATTTAACCTGCCGAACCAACGTGTCGCGCATGGCTTTCCAAGCCTTCTGACAAGCTCCCAACCAATCGCCCATCCGCAATCACGCCCCCCACACTTCCGCAAAAGTCCTTCCATGGGCGTCACGCGATGGCGCTGCAACCGGCGGCGTATGCGGGTCCGGCGGGTTGCCGGCATCATCACATTGCATGACTATTTCTAAACCCGTAAGCATGTATCTCAGGGCGTCCATGGCGTGGTCGCTTCCGGGTTGCACGGCGGTGCCGACTTTTTGGCTTTCATCCGCGGCATACTGATATTCCGAGGCTTCCTGAATTAAATGGTGACATGATGAGTAGATTTTTAATTTATCCGCCAGGAGTCGCGATTCCACCAGGGAAATACCGGCGGCAATGGAAACCAGCGGGGCGTTTTCGCAGGGCACATCATGCCGGCGCATGAGGTCGATTAAATCGGGCCGTGAACGATCGGCAAAACATCGTTCCACATTCCAGCGTTTAAGCAGCGCGGCAATTCTTTCCGCAAGTTCCTCCAGCGGCAACCGCCGAGCGTAGAATTCTTCCACCACATATAGCCGCTGATCCGGGCGCAACACCCCCACCACTACCGCCGTGGGATCGCGCCAACCCCAATCCAAACCCGCACAAGCCGGCATGGCGTTATCCAATAGA
>JAKATV010000290.1 GCA_021818565.1 Planctomycetota bacterium | reverse complement strand
CCGGCTGATGAATTTGAAAAAATGCTCAAGGATTCCAGCGCGGTTTCCCAGGTAAGCCTGTCCCGGAAATGGTTTGAATCCGACAGCGACAAAGACGTTCGCGAAGTGGATGTACTTCAGGACAAAACCTCGGATTCACCCCTGGCAATATTGCACCAGCGCGATATCAAGGATTTAATCACCCGCGGCCTGTCCCGCTCGGAAAAAATGATCCTGGTGCTGTATTATTATGAAGAAATGACCATGAAGGAAATTGGCGACGCTCTGGAGCTTTCCGAATCGCGCGTCAGTCAAATGCACTCGAGCATCATCGCTCGCTTGCGATCCCAGTTGGCCAATCGGGAAAAAGAATTCTCCACGGATTAGATCTGCGGGGGAAAGCCGGCAAATAATCAAACGGTATCATCTGATGGCTTCTTCGGAAGCCCGCTTAGGTTGTCATTTCAGCAGGTCCCGTCGCTGAATCAAGAGCCACGGCCGCACGCGCTGCCGCCGATTTGCGGTGCATGCGGCCCAGCATGGCCCGTGTCATCAGCACGGCGAGAGTGCCCAGCGTCAATCCGCAAATTAATCCGCCAAGCAACATCGGCATCAGATAGGTGGAAAAAATCCCCTGCCAGGACAGTTGCTGATGCTCCATAAATTGCGGCGACAAAAACCTGCCATGCAAAATCAAATAGCCGGTTTGAATATTCATAAATATTAAAATTGGAATAAACGGCGGAAGAGATATTTGCGTGGCCAGAAGCGTTACGGGGATATTAATATGCAACCGGCGAGCCGTGTAGATAGCCAGAAGTGTCTGAATTCCATAAAGGGGCAGCACGGCTATAAGCACTCCAACGCCCACTGCTGTGGCCAGCATGGCATCAGCCAAGGCATCACATTGCGCCAATCCAAGTTGCCGTTTCCAGAACCGCCAACTGGACCAATCCCGCCAGGAGACAGGCTGCCTCTGATATGAAATCCGGCATTTGCGGCACGGCATAGGATTGATAATCCGCCACGTGGTTAATATGACATTCAGGCGTACTCCACGAATCGTATCACGCACCGGACGGAAATGGGTAATTCGGTCGTCGGCTGTAAAATAAATACACGTGATGGGTGATGATCGCACCTGTAAGCCCGCCCAGGCGTGGCGAACCAGCGTTTCGGTTTCAAAATCAAATCGCCGGAACAGATGGGTGAGTGTCAGGGTATGCCGCAGCGGATAAATTCTTAGCCCGCACTGCGTATCCGGTACGTCCTGGCCGGTTTGCAAAAGCATCCAGAAGCGGGACATATCGCGTCCGTGTTTGCTCCGGGCCGGGACATTGGCAGAATCCATCTGCCGATCTCCGATAATTAAATCATCAGGAAATAGTTGCCCTATCTGCATGAGTCGAAAAATATCGGTAACCCGATGTTGCCCATCGGAGTCAATGGTGATCGCATGGGTGCACCCGGCGTCCCGCGCGGCAAAAAAGCCGGTCAATAGTGCGGCACCTTTACCCTGATTATGCCGATGATGCAAAATTCGCAGCGCACAATGGGGGCCTGCCGGATACTGTAATTCCAGTTCCCGCAACACGTCTGCGGTGGAGTCGGTGCTACCGTCATTGATGACAAAAACCGTCGCTTCCGGAAGTTTCTCCAGCACTTCGTCAATAACTTTTGCCAGCGTCCCGCCGTGGTTGTACACCGGGATTATCACGCCGTACACCATCGTCATCTGCGTTACCGCCGGGGTTATATACGTTCCATCGCTCAATGCCGCCGGAATCGTGGGCGCGTGAATCAGATCAATATCGGTCATAGCGCCCCATCATTCCTGTATGAGCGTCCACGATTTATCGGGGTTATAACGCGTCATGTGGCGGGCGATCGACAAAGTATCCGGCCCCAGGTCTTTTTGATAGACCCGCCCCTGCTGATTGACAATAAACGTCATAATGCCGGAGGAACCGTATTTGGCGGGAAATGCGACAAGGGCAAAACCCGCAATCATATTCCCATTGATGACATAGTTGTATTTTCCGCCCGGCGCTGCCGACCCCTGCCGGGTGAGAATATGAAAATAGTAGCCGTTAAACGGATGCGGTCCGGCAGTTTTGTGCGCCCCAGGCGTGTAGCCCTCAGCCGCGGCCTGGGCGGCCAGCGGGCCGAAAGGACTCTCCGGTTGCCCGACGGCGGCCGGCCAGTACAGACCATCTTGTGTGCCCGGTTTACTTACCAGCCGCTGAGCGTACCGCAAGACATCTGCGCCATCATGATACGTGCTGGCATATTGCTGTTGCGCCAGCACATACGCCTCGCAAACTTTAATCGTATCAAGCTCATCGGCTCCGATCCGCCGGGCTAAAATTTCCGCCTTTCCCGCCTGGGTATCAAAAAACCATTGGCCGTTGGCAAGCCGAACAATGGGGATGGGGAAGGGCCAGTTCTTATTGCCAATATGAACAATCGACGTGTCGGCATTTTTTTTCTCCAGCCAAAATTTTTGTTTGGCATGGGCCACAAACTCTTCAAAATGGCGGTGATCCTCCACTTTGTCGCCGGAAACCAGCTCTTTTATTGCCGGTCCAAATATGAGATGCAGTTTCGCGTGATTTTGCGTTTTGACCGCGGCCAGCAATGCCGCCGCCGCCGCATCATCACTGGGAAACAGTTCCTGCCCCACGCCGGGTCGCCCCGTTTGGCCTTGCAGCATCGGCTGCCCCATTGCGGCTGCGTTCGCATTGGTTGGGTTCCGGCTCTGACACCCTGCACAGGCCAGTAAAAGCGTTCCCGAAAACAACATCGCGGCTATTAAACACTTAGAACTATTGCTACCTGTAGTCATAAACTTCTCCGAAAAATATTCTCAAAACTCGTTGACACGTTGGTCGGTTATCGTCGGCGACGCATGGATTGCCGGCCGCGCTGCGCATCTTGCTGTACTTGCCGATTGGAATTCATACCCTGAAATGCTTGCGGAGCCTGCCTTTGCCGCTGCTGAGGTGCA
>JAKATV010000148.1 GCA_021818565.1 Planctomycetota bacterium | reverse complement strand
CGAGAAACAACCGGGCGATATTTCCGTTATAAAACTGAACACCAATGAAAACCCCTACCCCCCATCGCCGCGCGTTCTGGAAGCGGTGCATCGCATAACCGCCGAACAGCTCCGGCGATATCCCAGCCCGGATGCCCGCGCGTTTCGCGAAGCGGCCGCACAAGTCCATGGCATTTCCCCGGACATGATTTTATGCACCAACGGCGGGGATGAATTACTGGCATTGGTGTTCCGCGCTTGCGTGGGAGATGGCGATCACGTCGCATTTTTGGATCCCAGCTATTCGCTGTATCCGGTCTTGGCGGCCATGCAGGATGCCGAAAAAGTTATTCTCCCCTACCGCATCAACGGCACACACTGGGAATTCCCGCCGGAAATTTTTAAGCTTGCCGCCAAATTGCTGTTAATTGTTAATCCTAACGCCCCCTCCGGCACATTGGCTGATCTGCCCACGCTGGACCGCATTATTGCAAGCTTCCCCGGCGTGGTGCTTCTGGACGAAGCGTATGTCGACTTTGCCCCCGCCAGCGCCCTGCCGCTGGTGCGGGAACATGGCAACGTCATTCTTTTACGCAGCATGTCCAAGGGGTATGGATTGGCGGGAATGCGGTTTGGTTATGGCATTGCCCAGCCCTCGCTTCTGGCTCAATTGCATAAGGTGCGAGACAGCTATCCCTGTGATGCCCTGGCCATCGCCGCCGCAACCGCCGCCATAAGGGATCAGGCGTATGCCGCGGGAACGTGGGAAAAAATAAAACATCAGCGGGCGCATGTTTCCGCCGCTCTGCGATCCATGGGATTTACCTTACCGGACAGTTACAGCAACTTTGTTCTGGCGCAGGTACCTGCGCCGGTCAACGCCGGCGAGTTATATCAGCGGCTGAAAGCGGCCAACATTCTGGTGCGCTACTTCAATCTTCCGGGTTTAACGGATAAACTTCGCATAACGGTCGGCACCGCTGAACAGAACACGGCATTGCTGACGGCCCTGAAAACCTTGACCGCCGCAGCCTAAGATGGTCCGAACCGCGGTACCGCTGGGATGGGCTAAAGCCCGCGGGTGAACATTGGAGTTAAAGTTATGCCACACGATATGCCAAAAGAAGCAAATGCCTTTGTGCGCAAGCGCGAAATCAGCCGAAAGACGCGTGAAACGCAGATCAGCGTTTCCGTGAATCTCGATGGGTGCGGGCAAGCCAAGGTTTCCACGGGCGTGGGCTTTTTTGATCACATGCTGGATCATCTGGCCCGGCACGGCATGATGGATATTAACGTGCAGGCCACCGGTGATCTGCACATTGATGCGCACCACACGGTGGAAGATGTATCGCTGGTATTAGGCTCGGCCATTCAGCAGGCGCTGGGCGATAAGCGCGGCATATACCGCTACGGCTGGGCCAGCGTGCCGATGGAAGATACCTTGGCCAATGTGGCACTGGATTTATCAGGGCGTCCCGCTTTTGTATTTAATGCGCGCTTTCCCACACCGAAAATCGGCGAATTTGATGTAGAACTTTTGCATGAATCGCTGCGATCCTTGGCCAATACGGCGGGTATGAATTTGCACGTTAATGTACCGTATGGCACCAACAGCCACCATATTGCCGAGGCCATTTTTAAAGCTCTGGCCAAATCACTGCGGCAAGCGGTGGCGATGGATCCGCGATCCCATGATATTCCCAGCACCAAAGGCGTGTTATAAAAAAATCCCCGCCCCGGTGCCCCCGGGACGGGGATAAAAATTCAAATAACCCGTCGCATTCCACTTAGCCCCCGGCTCGCCGGGGGCAAAATAAAATCAGCGTAATGAAATAAAATCCGCGTAATGAAATGCAATCCGCGTAACGCAATGCAATGAAATACAGCCATCGCCGCACCATCACACCATGCAGCGCAGATCAGACCTTCATTCGCCGACGAATCGCCAACCCACCCACAAGCACCAAACCGCCAACAACCGATAGTGGCCCGGAGCCGGGGAGGGTGACGGCGGAGGCGGTGCCAGCAAGAATTGAGCTCGTCCCGCCCAATGGCGAGGCCGCTGTCCCAAGGTAGTCAACCGATGAGACGGAAACCTCGGCGGTGACCTGTAATTGGTAGCTTAACGAATAGGGTGCCGCGAGGTTATTCAATCCGCCTACCTTTGCCGAGGACGCGTCGTAGCTGCTAGCGCCTGAGCCGGATAGTGTGGACGAACCAGTTTTGTCACCCGTTGTGTCGTATGAGGAATTGCTTTTCGCAGCAAAGCCCTCGTAGCCGACGCCGAAAGACTGCGAACCAATGGCCAGGGAATACGCTCCCCCGCCCGTCGCCTCCAGCGTATTGGAGCTCGGTGCCAGCGCGGTGAAACCCGTGCCAGTGGCGAGGAAGTTTGCCGTATAGCCGGAGGAACCGAAGAATTGCAGGTCCACGACGGAGAAGCCAAGAGTGTCCGCGCTCGGCGCGGAAAGGTTCAGCTTGGCCCAGGAAAAAAGCGTTGTGTCGCCCCGCGGGGTCGAGGTTCCGATCCCGTAGGCCCCGCCGCCTGCTGAATAAAAGACGCCCCCGCTCGTGAGGCCAGATGCGTCAAAGTATGAGGCGGGGGTTGTCGCAGCGACCGCATAGCCCACCTCGACGCCGGTAACCACACTCGCACTCGCGGCGTGTGCCGCGAGCAACCCGGCCGATAGTGCGGCCCCGATACCCAGGATTTTTCCTGTCTGCATGAAGTGACTCCCTAAAAGGAACAACGGGCCTATGAACATCCCGCGCGGGACATTCTCCATGGCCACGATGTTGTTATCGGCTCTGGAGAATGTGATCCTATAATGATTTTACAAATTTTATTCCTTTTTGTCAAAATTCTAACAAATCGCCAAAATAAGCCCCGTAGCTCAATGCGGCAGCGTTGAGTTGTTTGCGAATTGCGACCAAATGCCACGCCCCCCTTCGCCCGTCCCGATTCCCGCCCCCCTGCCGCATTCAATTACGGATTTGTTCCGGCGATCG
>JAKATV010000066.1 GCA_021818565.1 Planctomycetota bacterium | reverse complement strand
CGGCATGGCCGCCGAGGCCCTGGTCGGGGCAAAGATCATCAGCGCTGGCCAAACGCGTACTTCCGCGAAATGGGCCTGTATTCACTAACCATGGCCCATCAACTCGCATGTCAGTCCTTGAAGAAGGCACATTAACCGGAGAGCCGGATGCGGCAAATCCGCACGTCCGGTTCGGAGGGAGGGGAGGCCGCAATAAAAGCGGTCTTCCCTACCCCTATAAGCTCGACCGTGTCGGGCGATACGCTGACCACCACGGGCGGGCTGCAACTGTGGCCCAACGATCAGTTCGCGCCCAGCCTGGGCGTGGCGGATCGCGACCCCAGTGGTTTCAGCGGCCCAATACCAACCCCGATTTTCGCGGCAGGCCTCCAAGGGCTATTTTCGGATCAAGTGGGTGGGATCCTGCCTAACTCTACGGCGGATCAGGGCAGCGGTGAAGGGGCCTCGCGGTGCTCTCGGGATCGCTCCATTGAATCAAGGTGGTTGGGCAGCCGGTTTGGCGGTCAGATCGCGAATTTCCTGTTCGGATAACACTTTGAATTCATCGGTTGTGGGGGTGGCACTATCTTTAGAAGCCTCGGTGTCTGCTGCTTTTGAGCGGGTTTTGCGCTTAATCTTAAGCTTCCCGGTACTGCCGCGCAGCGTATCTTGAAACTGCCGGTGGGCAATTAACAGGTGATGGTAACTCTGGGCAAAGCGGTGGGCTTCATCACGAGCAAATTGCAGGAGCTTTAAGGCCGCACTGGTGCGGGAAAGCTTGAACGGCATGGCTCGGCCCTGCATATAAATTTCTTCCTCACGCTTGGCCAGGCTGATGACCATCGGCGGCTTAATATCCATCTGGGCAAAGGCCCCCTGCGCGGCGTGAAGCTGCCCCAGACCGCCGTCAATGAGTATGACATCTGGATACAATTCATTGCCATGTCCCGCTTCCCGATACCGCCGAGATACCACTTCCGCAATACACCGAAAATCGTCAATGCCTGTCACTGTTTTTATGCGGAAGCGCTTGTAGCCCCCCTTAAACGGCCGGCCATCCATGAAACTCACCAGTGAACCAACGGTCGCTTCACCTTGAAAATGGGCGATGTCAATGGCTTCAATGGACCGCACCGGTTCATCGAGTTCCAGCACCTCCTGTAATTGCCGAACGCCGGCCTGATGATCTTGGAAAAACAATTCCGGCTGCATCACCTTGGCCCCCTTGCCACGGTGCGCCAGCGATTTTAAGGCCTTAATCTGATCCCGTAACTGCGCGGCTGTTTCAAAATCCAGCGCCGCGGAAGCCGCCTCCATGTCCGCGGTCATCTGCTTTAACGCATCGCCCCGGCTGGAATCCAGAAATTTCTTCAGTCGTTCAATATCCTCCAGATATTGCGTGCGGCTAATTCTATCGGCACAGGGGGCGGTGCATTGCTTAATGGCGTAGAGCATGCACGGGCGAAATTGCCGCCGCCGGTTATCTTCCTCATAAATTTCCAGATGACATGTGCGGAACTTAAAGGCCCGCTGCATGTAAAGGACCGCCTGTTTAAGCGCATAGCTGCTGATGAAAGGGCCGTAAAGCTTCGTGCCGCTGGATTGCGGCTGCCGTGTGACATAGACCCCGGGGAAATCCTCGCGTGTGGTAATTTCCAGGTACGGGTAGCTTTTGCCATCAGAGAGCCGCGCGTTAAATCGCGGATGCAAATCTTTAATGAGCCGACTCTCAATGAGCAGGGCTTCCACTTCTGAATCACACGTCAGGATGTCAAAATCCACGACATAATCCAGCAGGCGCTGTTTGACCGGGCCTAAATCCGTGGAGGCTATAAAATAGCTGCTGACGCGGTCGCGCAGGGATCGGGATTTTCCCACGTAAATCACCACGTCCCGTGTATCTTTAAGCAGATAAACGCCGGGAATCTGCTCCAGGGCACGGGCTTTGGCGTGCAGGCGGGCCATGCGCGATTCCGTTGCCTCAGTGGGCAAAATGAGCGTTACTTCGCCCACCGGCACTTCCTCGACAATCTGTTCTTCAAAATCCCCGTCCGGGGGCGGCAATTCCGGCTCATTTGTTTCGGAAACTGGTAACATACGCTGCTATTATAGGAGACTTGGAACCGAAGTGTTAAATTGAATCGCGAAAGGATGATGAGCATGAGTTCGACGCCGTCAACGGGATTTGAGGATCAGATAGTCTTTAAGGGCACACGCGTGGATATGGCCCTGCGCACCGTTACCAGCAATTCCGGCAAGCGCTTGGTGCGCGAGGTGGTGCTGCATCCGGGAGCGGTGATTATCCTGCCCGTGCTGCAGAACGGTGATATTGTCATGATCCGCAACCTGCGGCATACCGTGGGCCAATGGCTCTGGGAATTAGCCGCCGGGACGCTTGAACCGCCGGAACCGCCCGAACTTTGTGCCGGCAGGGAACTTATTGAAGAAACCGGTTACCAAGCCACGGATATTAAACCGTTTGGCTGGTTTTACACCTCGCCGGGGATTCTCACGGAGAAAATGTACGCCTTTATTGCCACCGGTTTAACCCCCGGCCCGCAGGCCTTGGAAGAAAACGAAACCATCACGGTTCAGCCCATGGCACCGGATAAAATTCTCGCGATGATTGACTCCAATGAGATCGTGGACGGAAAAACCATTGCCGTTCTGTTAAAATATCTGATAAGGAATCGTGTCGGCGTGTAAAGACCGATGCGAATATTGCAAATGGAAAGTGTGCCGCAAATATGAGTTGGCGTGACCGGGATTATAATCGTGGGTTCGGCGGAACGTGGGGGGGCGGTGGTGTTTTATCCCTGCTTTCCTGGTCGTTGCCGCTGGGAACATTTTTTGGCATTCGCGTGCAGGCCAGTTTCTGGCTGCTGTTGCTGGTTGCGATGGATTTGCTTTACGCTCTGCATACCGGCTCGCTGGTGCTGGCGGTGCTGGCCATCGCGGGAGTTCTTGCAGCGCTATTGGTCCATGAATTTGGCCATCGGCTTTCGGCACAACTTGT
>JAKATV010000469.1 GCA_021818565.1 Planctomycetota bacterium | reverse complement strand
AAAGGCCGAATTGACCACCCAGGGTGTGAAATTCCGGATTGGAAAATTCCGCTTCACCGCCAACGCGCGGGCCTTGTGCATGGATGAAGCGCACGGCATGGTAAAAATTCTCGCTGATGAGTACTCTGATCGTGTGCTGGGGGTGCATATCCTTGGCCCGCAGGCATCAAGTTTAATTTCCGAAGCGGTCATGGCCATGGTGATGGGAGCCAGCAGCGAAGACATCGCCCGCACCTGCCACGCCCACCCCAGTTTGCCGGAAGCCATCCGGGAAGCCGCATTGGCCGTCGATGGCCGAGCGATTAATTCATAAAACCGCAGCCCGTCGCCGCGCCATCCGGGAATAGTCTGCAACAGTTTACGCATTGAGATACATGCCAGGCGATATTGGCTGAATAAGCGTCGCCGACGGCGTGATCCGCGAATGTGGATTGCCTCGGCGAACCCCGTTAGCTAAGCGGTGGTGTAAACATCCGAAAAAATTTCCGCGACGGACATTATTTTAATGCCTGGGCCGGCACCATTTTCCGAACCCACCGCTTATACGGTCCAACTCGACACGAGCGCAACAACGCAAGCGGCTCTCTAATCTCGCGTGCTGGTTGACCTTCTTTGCCAATGACGTGAAAATATGGGAAGAACTTGCGTTGAGACCACCGCATTGAAGGAATATCGTTTCGACTTACCAAGCGAGGCACAGGCTGGATTGATTAAGCGCATTGACATTCAGAAATTCCGCGCCATTGCGACGGGATCGCTTATGGATTTAACGCCATTGGTTGTGCTGGTTGGCCCGAACGGTTGCGGAAAAAGCTCAGTGCTTGATGCGTTACTGGTCGGCGCGGCGGAGCATATTCAGCCGGCGGTGATGACCGTTGTTGAACGGCAAGACAAGGTAATTGCGGGTTATCCACGGCAGGGCGGCGCGGATTTTGATTACCCCAACCGCCGCTGGTTGATCCACCGCGGGACCAACGATGCCGCAATAATTGATATTTACGCCGAACCAGAGGCGTCAAGACGCGTTAGAATGGTGATAGACAATTCCCGAAATTTCCAAGTTTCTCAGGAAAAGGTGCCTTTAAGCCGCTCCGAGCCGCCACTTGCCACGAAACTTACCTCCAGTGTACGGCTGATTGATTCCAGCCATCCAGATATCAATGCATCATTGGAGGAGCTGTATTCCCGAGCGGTAAAAGGTGGGCTGGGACGGGAGGCGAAGGATCGCCTGCTTGAGGTGCTGGCTCCGGCGGAAGATATTCAGATACTATCTGAAATGGAACGGCCTGTTCTGCACATTGTTTTTCCGGGCAATCCGGGGTTCGCCCATCCTGCGGCATTACTGGGTGAAGGGTTGAAACTGTACCTGCGGCAATCTCTGGAGCTTACGGATCGGCCCAATTCACTGATTTTAATTGAGGAACCTGAGACGCATCTTAATCCCGGAATCATGCGGTATAGTGCCAAAGCCATCTGGGCGGCGGTTCGCCGGACCACGCAGGTAATTCTTGCCACACACAGCCTGGAATTTATGGATATTTTGCTCGAGGAATCCAACGCGAATGAATTGCGTGACATGCTTTCACTGTTCCGGTTGGAGTTGCGCGAAGGAGTTCTTTCCACGTGCCGGTTAAGCGGCGATCAAGTGCAGGCGGCACGTGAGACGCTGGCGGAGGATTTGCGTTGATTCCCTGGAAGGAGAAAAGTGAAGCGCTGATTCTCTGTGAGGGTTATCAGGATAGGGCGTTCTGGGCCGGTTGCCTCGTTTCCGCATTTCGCGCCCAGGATGCGAGAGATATAGTTACGTCAGTAGAGAGCGCACGCAGCGACACTCCTAATCTTCCGGCGCGAAAAAAACGTCTTTCTGATCCGTGGGACAAGCCCGTCGAAGGTGGAGCGTACGCTTTTATTTCACCTGCCGGAAAATACATCCGGCTGAATCCATGCAACGGCAGCGCCAACATCCTTCCCGCGTTGCAGTCGCGCCTGAAGTTGGCGGAGCAGCGGCCATTACGATCCGTAATTGTGAGCGTGGATGAGGACACATTGGATGGTGGCGGCGGGCATCCACCGATCACGATGCAAGGAATCAGCGAGTCGCTCGCCAAAAATTTTGCTGAGTTTGGTGGCTCACCGGAGGGTGAACTGCCCATTCTTCCCAGTATCAACGCAAACATCGGTCCGATTGCGCTTGTTCACTGGAAATCAGCGGTGCGTGGAAAAAACGGACTTCCCGAGAAAGCGTGCTTGGAGCAGCTTGTTTGCTCCGCGGTTGGCAAGGTGTATTCGGACCGGCTGCCGACGATCACGACATGGCTGGCCTCGCGCAAAGATCCGCCTGCGGAAGCGCAACAAGAAAAGGAAATCGCACTTTCACTGGTTGCGGGATGGCACGCGCATCAAGGGGTTGAGGGCTTCTATCGGGCAATCTGGGCGGATAGGCTAATACGGGAAGCCCTGATCGCGGAATTACAACATTCCGGCCAGTGGAAGGTCATACAATCGGCGCTCGATGATGCATAACTGTTCCGCATTATTTAAGTTCCACCATCGGTTCATTGGCTGGCACCCTCACGCGAGCTGTTGAAACAATAACCATTTCGCCCTTGCGCATGGGAGCCTGTCCGAGTAATTGCCACGCCCAATGCGCCCGGGATTTTTTCGATGCTTGGTCGGCCCAGCGTATTTACGCTGCTGGCCGGCCACAACAACGCGGCCAGCGCCGGTTTTTGGTTATGGCATTTTTGGCGCGGCGGCGGGATTTCGGGGTGGCATTTATGGGATAAAACGGATGCAACGAATTTTAACCCAGGTGCGGCGTTGGCCGGTGCTCAGGAGATCAATGCATAATTGCGCCATCGGGCCTCGGTAGGTCTTCTGTCCCGCCAGTCGGATGCGATAACTTACGCTTCCAACGCCAAAAGGCCTTATCGCTGATCCCCTCCCGACGGCAAAACGCCGCCGGCGTCAGTCCGCTTTCACGCTGCAATTCCAAAGCCAAAATCCAGAACTCCC
>JAKATV010000436.1 GCA_021818565.1 Planctomycetota bacterium | reverse complement strand
TTTCTGGGAATGGTCATTCTGCTGCAGATTATTTCCGGCGTTTATTGGCTTCTAGTGGTGATCAATTTGCGCGCCGAGCCGCCGCTGTATCAACTCCTGCTGACGGTTAAACTCCTGGCGGCGCTGGGATTATTTTTTCTGTTGTCGGTTCTGGCGGGGCGGGCCACAATGTTTGCGCCGTTTCGACAGGCCGCGAAAAAATGGTATTCCGGATGTGTTTTGTGCGGCATTATTATTGTCATGTGCGCCGGTGCCATGCGGCTAATGCCGTTAAAACATCCAGTAAATAAGACGCATGGGGCGATTATTGTTCGCACTGCCCCTGGCAATAATCCATGATGCGGATAACGCTTTGGCTGTCGGTTCGCTTGCCATACCACCGGGCAATCGTGACAATGCTGCACAACCGGTTCTGCGGCTGCCATGGTGGCGGCCCGGAGTCTGGTCATTGCGGCGGTATGGTGTTGGTTGAATTTGCTATCGGCTCATAATCTGGTTAAACGATATGGCACACGCACCGTGGTCAATCAAGTGTCGTTTGACGTTGGGCACAAAGAAGTCATCGGGTTGTTAGGCCGCAATGGAGCGGGGAAAACCACCAGTTTTCGCATGGCTATTGGTATGATCCGCCCGGATGCCGGGACGGTGCTTTTTGATGGCGTGGATATTACGCATTTGCCCATGTACAAGCGAGCGCGGCGCGGCATGGGGTACCTTTCGCAGGAGCCATCGGTGTTTCTCCGCCTGACGGTGGAACAAAATCTCCTGGCCATTCTGGAGCAGACCCGGCGCACCGGTGCCCAGCGCCGTGAAGAGGCGCATCGTCTGCTGGAGCAATTCGGTCTTACCAAGACGCGAAGGCAAAAGGCGTTTACTCTTTCGGGTGGGGAGCGGCGCAAATTGGAAATCGCACGGGCCTTGATTACCAATCCATCGTTGATTCTGCTTGATGAGCCCTTCAGCGGTGTGGACCCCATTGCCGTGGAGGATTTGCAGCGCGAAATCCGGCAGCTGCGCCAGCAGATGGGCAAAGCCATTCTCATTACTGATCATAATGTGCAGCGCACCTTGGAGGTCTGCGACCGGGCATTGATTATTTCCGAGGGGAAGGTCATGGCCCAGGGCACCCCCAAAGAATTAATTAATAATCCGCTGGTACGTCAGACGTATCTGGGCCACAGTTTCAAGGGCGACGAATTCGGATGATCTATGGGTGAAGCTTGCGTTATTTTTGATTTCGACGGTGTGATCGCCAACACCGAGGAATTGCATCTTGCGGCGTACAACCAGGTCCTGCTGACATCGGCGGAAGCCATCGGCCGGGTTATTCACATTACGCCTGAACGCTATTTTTCTCGCTACATCGTATTTGGGAACCTTGAAGCCTTCCGCCTGATGCTCCAGGATCAGGGTATCAATCCTCCGCGCGCACTGTTGGATCAACTCTGCACATTAAAAGATAAAATTATGGATGGCCGTATGGGCGAACCTCCGGTACCCATGCCGGGCGTTACCGAGTTCATTAAATATCTGGCCTCGCGCGATGTGCCCTGTGGTATCTGCAGCGGCGCGCGGCGCGCGGAAATAATGCCATTGTTAAAAGCTTTTACACTGGAACGCTATTTTCCGGTGATCGTCGCCATTGAGGATGTCAGGCGCGGCAAGCCCGATCCGCAGGGATACTCTCTGGCGTTTGACCGCATCAACGCGCTACGTGACGGCAATTTACACATTGCCAAGTCCCTGGTCATTGAAGATACCGAAGGCGGAGCCGCGGCCGCCCACGATGCGAAACTGCGCGTTCTGGGTGTCGCAACCACCAGCAGCCTTGATTCCGTGCGGAAATGGGCGGATTTTCCGTTTGAGCATCTTGCGCAAGTTCCGTTGCGGCAGTTGGAACAAATTCTCGGTTTACCAGCTCGGCCGCTAAACTAAGGCGGCCCCAGAAAGCAAAGTTGGTTTAGGAGATTTTAATAATGATGCCGACATTCGGAATGTTGTTCGTCTCCCTGCTGCTGATTGGGGCGCTTTGGTGGGTCAAGGAAATGTTTGGTCGCTGGCGGGCGGACCTTGAAGAACTGCGCGCCCCGCAGACCGAATGGATTCCCCGCTTATGTCTGATCGGCCTATGGCTGGTAACACTTGTGATCGCATTTGCCGCCGGTGGATTTATCATCATCGTCCTTTTGGCAATCATTTCCGGCCTGCGTTCTTTGCTATAAAGGCCGCCGTTGCGCCGACATACATTTGTTTACGAAAGGCGATCAGGGCCGCAGACTGGGAGGTGCGTCACTTTCGTTACGTGACAGATAGTCAAACTCCAAGCGCCGGAGAAACCGTATATCTGTCAAGGAGATATCGCGCTCGGCGCGGACTTCGCTTTTTTCTGTTTTAATACCGGCGCATGAATTTAATAACCCACAAAGTTTCCCAAGCGTGGTTTCCACGGGTACGCGTTTTTGCGGGTGGTTGTAGTCTTCGTCACGCATGGCTGCTACCACATCAATTCTGTACACTTCCTCGTCCGGCAATTCAATCTCGTCGGACAGCAGTAAGTAGATCGTGCATATATTGCCACCCTCATTGGACATCAACTTTTTTATCTGCTGATCCCGACCTTGAAGGCGCTTGTTGAAACTGTCCGGGAATGCCGTTCGCACATAGCGCCGAGCAACCCATCCCGCCAGCGATTGCACGGCATCTCGCTGGAGTGTGATACCGCTATCAGGAACGAGGTAGGCAAGATGTCGCCGCTCGATAAGCCTGCGGCTGCCAACATGAAATTCAATCCATTGTTCGCCCATCTTCACCTGTAGGCACCGGGGGTTTTTGCCATGCAACAGATTACCATCAGAAGAGTCGACAAATCTTGCGGCCATTATTTCAACATGTGGTTCATTTTCGAAGTCATGGTGAACGATATCGCAGTCGTGCGACAATAAGAGCCAATGTGTACAATCGTTCAGGAATAGTCCCACTTGCTCCGGGGAATTTACTTTGTTTTGTTCGGCGGTAATAATGGATCCTTGCCGCCAACCTTTTTTGCGTATTTCTTTGATGAGCGGATCATTTTTCGCGGATTGGGCCATTTGCTCAACTCTCATCCATCGGCCGACGGGTGATGACATCAAATTCCGCCGTACTATTACCCTCGGCAGGCAATTTAAAACCGCGTAGCCGCGCCGACTCGACTATCCCCAGCCGCTTCGATGATTTTACGGACCGAACTATATCTTCCAAGCGATTTTTTACCGTTGCAACATTTATTGAAGCCGCTTTCAACATATCAATGAGGCTCACGTCGGCACTGTCGGGCGACTCAAATATTTTCTCGGGAGCCGGCAGGTTGCAACGGTTGTTCCAAAATTCGGCGAGGGAATATATCTGATTCAGCCGATCCTGGCAGCGGGGTTGCGGCTGTTGTTCATCGCCGATCCATGCGTATATGGTGGGCCTGCTGACGCCGAGAATCTCCGCGATCTGCGAAATCTGAAGTGGAAATGCCGTGCGTATAACCGCCAGAGCGCGGGATGGGGTTGTAACCATCAAGGGATGAATATGGTCTGCCGCATGTCGCGCGGCTGTCGCGCGTTTGACTGTCATCCAAGTAAGATCTTGGCGAGCGGACCCGGTGCCAAGGAGCAGCGCGGCGCACAGGCTGACTTCCGCGATTGTGTGCCCGAACGTGAATTGACTGGTGGCAACTTCGACTCGTTCCGGAGGCGAACATATTGAACGGTTGCCGACAGCAACTTGCGGACTTTCCATGCGGCTCACATCGGAGCCAATATCAAGCGGCACAGCCAGGTGCTGTACCCTAAATTGGACGGCGGCGCTTTGAATAGAATCCGCTGCTAACGTCGTTCGATTCATGAGTGCTGACTCCATGCCTGAAACGCGTGTTCAGTGGTGACCGCCCGAAATGCCCTATCAGTATATTCGTGCAAATTGGTAAGTTCCCTTGACAGCGTATCGGAATTAAACGGTAGAAGTTTCTGCGTAATATGGTCAAAATCAAGCACACGGGCGTTTTGCGCATTTATCACATGGTCGGGAAAACGCAGTGTGGTCGCGCCGATATCCGGCGGAAGAAACGCCTGCATGTTCAGCAATTGCACGGACCGGATGGTCAACACGCCCGACGGCGTCTGTGCCTGTAAAACAAAACTGAAAGCGGTATTTTCAGCCCCAATTTCCGAGCCGCTAATTCCCGAGAACCCTGGTTTCACCAAATCGCGGCTATTCATGCCATCGATTTCCGTCAGCAGATCGACGTAGCGTAACCCGATCTGTTGGATGTTATCTACCTTGACATAATCCTCCAACGGTTGCGTAACCGTTTTGAAGTCCGAGAGAAGATCCTGAAACGTTTCATACGCGGTTGTTTGGAATGTAAGAGCGTCCGTTGTCAGTACCACCTGCCGATGATTGTTCACATCATCGAACATCCAGCGTTTTGTTATTTCGGTTTTAGCTTCCGCCCCGATCATAATATTTTGCATATTTTCAAGCCGGTATCCGGGAAACCCACGGTGCCGCAGAGCTTCTTGGATTTCCGGAACATAGGACTCCATCTTTAGTACGGGGCTAAATCGAACTTGTGCCAGGACAAAAATTAGGGGGGCGCGGGGGAGTTTCACAGACTGCTTTTTGGGGGTTGCCATTTTTAATTCCTAGCCGCATGCCTGAGGGATAACTTACAAAAGCAACGCCATGTCACGTATGCTATAGCAACAAACTTTACACGATACTTTACACCCAAGCAATAAAATTCAATGAAAATTCGTATTAATAGATAAAATATTTGAAATACGGATGAAATGTGAGGCAGCCGGGGGTTACCGCGTCAGGTAATTCGGGCGGCCCTTGCCTAGCCACAGGCGGATGCTTGTAACTTTATACAGCGTACCGGTGCCGGCTTTATTAGGGACTTTAGGTTCGGGGTGGCCATAAATTTCAACCGTGTTGCCGGGCAGGTACCCCACGAGTTCCGAGTTGGGCGTCAATGCGAATTTCCCACCATAGGGATCCCCGGCATACACGGATGAATAGCGAATAGTCCATGAGGTCCCGTGCGTATTGTGCTGACTTAACACACCAAAGACAATGGAATAGTTCTGGTTATGCCATCCCACATTGGGTTGCGGATAATGATGCAGAATTACACCGCATCCGGAAAGCATCGCCAACACGCCGCCCATCAGGACAAGGACTGTCGTTGCGCGGCCCAAACGGAGCTTGCAAATTCCTCGCGCCGAAGTTCGCCCTGTTTTTATACCGGTGTTCGTGGAATGTATCATGGCGTTTTTCTTCATTGCCTTTCACCGCTGATGCGAGCGTGTTCGCCGACGGTATAGACGCTTAAGCTGTTAGTGGCACCGGCGGTTCCAATCGGCGATCCTGCGGCAATCACCACCCGATCTCCCTGATGAGCCCAGTGCTCACGCTGCAGTAAATCATCCACCAGCGCGGGCAGATCGTCAAAGTGTTGAGGAATCGCCGCATGCACGGCGGTAACACCATAATACATCGCCATGCGGCGTACTGCGGCCACATCAGTTGACAGTGCCACAATGGGAATCGGAAAGCGGTTTTTTGACAGGTACCGCGCCGAACCACCCGCTTGCGACCACACCACCACCATCCGGGCGTTGATATCCCGTGCGATAGCCATGGCCCCGTGCGCAATAGCGGCGGTGCGATGGTGGCTGATCTGTAACAACCTTGGCGGTTCGGTGTGCATGCCTTTCTGCACAATATAGCGCTCGGTTTTATCCGCAATATCCCGCAGTGTCTGCACGGCCTCCAGCGGATATTTTCCCACGGCGGTTTCACCGGAAAGCATCACGGCATCGGCACCGTCCAATATCGCGTTGGCTACATCTGATACTTTCGCGCGCGTGGGCGTAGGGTTATCTACCATGGATTGCAGCATTTGCGTGGCGACGATGACCGGCTTGCCGGCTTCATGGGCCGCATCGACAATTTTTTTCTGCAGCAGCGGCACGGCGGTGAGTTCCATCTCCACACCCATATCGCCACGGGCTACCAGCACGGCATCTGAACTATCCAGAATGGCGGAAAGATCATCAATAGCTTGCGGCATTTCAATTTTTGCCACCAGATCAATGTCTGATTTTCTGCTTTCCAGATACCGCCGAACACTTTGCACGTCATCGGCGCTTCGCACAAATGACAACGCTAGGTAATCCAACTGGTGCTCAATCGCCCAGTCAATATCGCGCCAGTCTTTCTCCGTCACGCTGGGGATGGAAAGCCGGGTTTGCGGCAGGTTAATGCCCTTGTTGGATTGAATCTTTCCGCCAACCATGATTTCGCACCGGACAACATTCGGGGCCTTGTCAATGACCGTGGCGCGGATGCAACCGTCGTCAATGAGAAGCGATTGGCCCACCTGCACATCATCAACCAGGCAGGCATAATTGGAGCACAGCAGATTATTCTGTCCCAGCACCGGCTCGCGCTGAATGGTAATAACATCGCCTTTGGCGACGGTCATGCCTCCTTCGATCACCGTGCCCAGACGTATTTTCGGGCCGCATAAATCTCCCATTATTGCCAGCGGCGGACGGTGCGGGCTGCCCCGGGCAACAGCTAAAAACTCTTCCCGCTGGGCTAAATCTCCGTGGGAAAAATTCAGGCGTACTACCGCAACGCCGGTTTGCACCAGTTGGCTGAACACGTCAGCTTTGGCACAGGCCGGCCCCATGGTAATAACAGTTTTGGTTCTAACGCGATCAATCATGTTAATAAATCCAATCCCGTAATGGCTCGTTTAAAAGCCCCGCTCCGCCCTCACTTGGACCACCGCAATCACTCCGCGGTCTGTGTATATCTTAAAGCCATGTCATAAGGTTATCGAGTCAACAAACCGAAATGCCAAAGTTTACGATTAAAAGCCGCTGCTTAAACAGTTCCGAGGCACCGCACTAATGTTTCTGGGAAATCATGCCTTTGCCGCTGCACCGGCCGCCGCGGGTTTCACCACCGCGACGGATAACTCCATGAGTTGCCGCGGGTCCACGGCCGATGGCGCTTCGGTCATCATATCGGTGCCGCTTTGAGTTTTCGGGAAGGCGATCACCTCACGGATGCTCTGCCGATTCAGCATCAGCATTAACAGGCGATCCAGTCCCAGTGCTATGCCGCCATGCGGCGGAGCGCCAAACCTCAAGGCATCCAGCAGGAATGCAAATTTTTTCTGAGCCTGTTCCGGTGAAATGCCCAAGAGGGAAAAGATTTTGGATTGCACATCGCGCTGATGAATACGGATGGAGCCACCGCCGATTTCTATGCCGTTAAGGACAATGTCATACGCCTTGGCACGTACATCCAGCGGTTGCGTTTCCAGCAAAGGCACATCTTCATCCAGTGGGGCGGTAAACGGATGGTGCCGGGCGATGAAGCGATTTGCCGCCGGATCATGTTCAAAACTCGGAAAATCCACGACCCAGAGAAAATCAAAGCGATTTTCCGGAATCAGCTTAAGCTGTCGGGCCAGTGATTGTCTTAATTCGCCCAGGACTTTCCAGGCGGTTTCGATTTTATCCGCCACCGCCAGCAGAATATCGCCATCAGTGGCTCCGCAGCGCTGCCGAATGGCCTGTTGCGCAGGGGCGGGGATGAATTTCGCGATCGGGCCGCCCATATTCCCGGCCCCCGCATCACCGCCAAGTTTAATCCACGCCAGCCCCTTGGCCCCCAGCTTTTTGGCATCTTCAGTAAGCTGATCCAGTTGCTTACGCGACAGCGCCGCTCCGCCGGGAACGGCGATCAATTTCACGCAACCGCCCGCCGCGACCGCATCCTTAAATACGGCGAATTCCGTTTGCCCAACCATATCGCTGATGTCTTTTAATTCCATGCCATAGCGCGTGTCCGGTCGGTCAATACCAAAGCGGTCCATCGCCTCGCGCCATCCCATGCGGGGAAACGTCGAAGGCAAATCCACATGAAGGATTTGTTTCCATAGCCGCACCAACAATCCGGTAATCAGGTCAATAACATCTTCCCGATCTACAAAGCTCATTTCCAGATCAAGCTGCGTGAACTCGGGCTGCCGATCCATGCGCAAATCCTCATCCCGAAAACACCGGGCGATTTGC
The DNA here is from genome assembly GCA_021818565.1 of Planctomycetota bacterium. Classification (GTDB taxonomy): domain Bacteria; phylum Planctomycetota; class Phycisphaerae; order WQYP01; family WQYP01; genus JAMDCX01. The sequence continues at coordinate 7,568 of JAKATV010000436.1, read as the reverse complement.
ATATACCGGTCCATGCCTGCAACCATCAGTACTTGCTTAAATAACTGCGGACTTTGCGGCAGGGCGTAAAATTCACCGGCATGCAGGCGGGATGGCACCAGAAATTCGCGGGCACCTTCGGGGGTGCTTTTGTAAAGCATGGGTGTTTCAATTTCCAGAAAGCCGTGCTCATCACAGTAATCGCGCATGATTTTTGTTACGCGGTGCCGGGTCACCATCGCCTGGGCCATATCGGCGCTTCGCAGATCAAGGTAGCGGTATTTCAGACGCGTATCCTCGTTTACCGGATCATGCTGCGCGGGCGAAAATGGGGCGGTATCTGATTTATTCGCCATTTCCATATCTTCAACCGCGATTTCAATTTCACCGGTGGGAATTTTCGGATTCACGGCCTGGGCCGCTCGTGCCAGAACCCGACCTTTGATCAGAATAACATCTTCATGTCGCAACTGGCGGCCCAGTGCGTAAATATCCGCCAATTCCGGGTGGAATACAATTTGTACAATTCCCGTGCGGTCCCGCAAATCGACAAACACCACGCCGCCGTGATCGCGGTAAGATTGCACCCATCCGGCCGCCACAACTTCCCGTGACAGATCGGCTTTTCTCAACGTTCCACAATAATCCGTACGCTTAAACTTCACACATTTCCTTTCGGCATTTTCCGTCCAACCAAGCACCCCATCATACCGGAATTCATAAATATTCACCGCACTTCCAGTAGGCATCCAGCACCGCGAATTGAACATCTGGCATTCTACACAATGCGCAACGCTCCCAAATCCACCAACCGTTTCTATTTATTACTCATTGGTTGTCGCCCCGTAACCCGCAACCTGTAACCTGTCCCCTGTAACCTGTCCCCTTCTTCCCCCGTCCCCTCACCCCAAGCCCGCCTCCGCCATCGCCACCGCTTTAAGCAACGCCGCCGCCTTGTTTAAGGATTCCTGGTATTCACTTTCCGGTATTGAATCCGCCACCAGACCTGCCCCGGCCTGCACATAAACGCGGTGCAACGCCGGATCATGGGCCATGGGCGTAATAACCATGGTACGCAAGGCAATACATGTATCCATATTCTTGGCGTAATCGATATACCCTACCGCGCCGGCGTAAGGCCCGCGCCGCGTTGGCTCAAGTTCATCGATAATCTGCATCGCGCGAATTTTCGGGGCACCACTGACCGTGCCCACCGGCAACGTATTACGTAGGGCATCAAAACAGGTTTTGCCTTCCGCCAGCCGCCCGGTGACATTGGTGGTTATGTGCATTACATGGCTGTAGCGCTCCACCGTCATAGCATCGCTGATTTTTACCGATCCCGGAACCGATACGCGCCCGACATCATTGCGCCCCAGATCCACCAGCATCACATGTTCGGCGCGTTCCTTGGGGTCGGCCAGCAGTTCCGCTTCCAGAGCGGCATCCTGTTCTGGAGTCTTGCCGCGCGGGCGGGTGCCCGCCAGTGGGCGGTTGGTAATAACCCCGTCCTCCACCCGACACATGATTTCCGGCGATGACCCCACCAGAATACAGCTTGGACTGCTGAGGTAAAACATAAACGGCGACGGATTTATGATGCGTAAGGCGCGATAAATATCAAACGGATCAGCTTGGGTATCCATATTCAGGCACTGTGATAAGACCACCTGAAATATATCGCCCGCCTTGATATACTCCTTCGCCGCTTCAACCGCCTTGTGAAATCCGGTTGCAGAAAAGTTGCTCTCATACTGGGGCTTAATATCCGCATTCAGCTTCAACATGCCCAGGTGCGTCGCCGCCGGCGCATGCAGGGAGTGGACCATTCCGGAAATCCGCGCAACGGCACCGTTGTACAAACTTTCCATGTCGGAATGATCGATGCGGACATTGGCTACCGCCAAAATCGTTTTTTTTACATGGTCGAAAATAATCAGGTCATCATAAAGACCAAAAATAATGTCCGGCAGGTGCCGCGTGTTCGGCGGTGGGGAGGCCAGTTTTTCCGGCTCCAGATAGCGCACGGTGTCATACCCGGCATATCCCACCGCGCCGCCGGCAAATGCCGGCAAGCCGGGCAAACGCACCGCGTGAGCTGCGCCCAACAGTTTTTCCAATTCAGCCAGCGGATCGGATGACTGTGAAACCTTCTTCACTTCACGTGGCGTGCCGGGGTGCTGTGAGATGGTGACCTGTTCACCGCGTACTTCAAACACCGTTGCCGGGGCGGCCCCCAGAAACGAATACCGCGCCACACGTTCTCCACCCACCACCGACTCAAGAAGAAACGAATACCCGGATGTGCCGCGCAAGCGCTGATACGCCGATACCGGCGTAAGATAATCCCCGGCCATAGGCACATACACCGGTACAATCGCGCCCGGCGCGGCAAGTTTTTTAAAATCATCCAATGAGGGTACGGCAAAATCTCGCGGATCTAAACTCAACGTCAACTCCTTGGCACATCCGGCAAACTCCAAGCATTCTAATGCCACCGTCCAAAGTTTTGAACTCAACGCGAATCGCCTGTCAATCCATATCCTGCAACTTTGTCAGCGATCGTCCGTTTTATCATTTGGAATTACGTCGCGGTGTTGGATATACTGCCCGGAGTCTGTCCGAGCACTGGCCGTCGCAGCCCGATGATTACCTGGACAGCCTGGTCCCGCCGGCAGGCTGCGCGAAATGCGCGTAGCGCCCCGGCTTACCGTTTTGCCGGAGCATAAACTTTGGGTTTTTTTAATGACCACTCCCCTTGGGGGACTGATAAACAGGCTGTGCTGGCAACCATTATCTTGATGGCCTTGGCGCTGCTGCCCGCCTGTTCGAAGCCGCCCACGCGCGCGGTGGCCACGCCGCCGCCGGTTAAAGTAATTCTGGCCAAGTCGGAAGATGTCCCAGTTGATTTAAGCAATATAGGCATTGTGCAAAGCGTGGCCTCGGTAACGCTGGAAACGCAGGTGGATGGTATTATTAATGCTGTTCTTGTAAAACCCGGGCAGACGGTGCGAAAGGGGCAGATACTTTTCACACTCGATAGTCGCCCCTTTGTGGCCGCTCTCTTACAAGCCCAGGCGAATCTGGCGCAGGCGCAGGCCAACGTCACGGTTGCCCAGGCCAAACTGGACGGTTATCAGGCGGCGTATGTGGACGCCGCGGCGGACTGGCAACGCGCACAAAAAATGGGTACCAGCAGCGGGGCGCTGGCGATAACGCAATTTGACGCCTACCATTCCACCTTTGATCAGGCCAAAGCCAACGTGGCCAATGGCAAGGCGTCGCTGGTGGCGGCCCGTAAAGCCGTGGATTCAGCCAAAGCGAATGTAACCACGGCACAAATCAACTTGGGTTATTGCACCATTCGCTCCCCCTTGGATGGCAAAGCCGGCAATTTACAGGCCTTCGTGGGCAGCAACGTAAAAGCCACCACCACCAATCTTCTGGTGATTAACCAGATGCAGCCGATTTATGTTTCATTTTCCCTGCCGGAAAGTGATCTTTATCAAATTCGTAAGGCCCGGCAAACCGATTCCAAGTTGCCCATTTACGTTCGCGCGCATGGAGATCCCGGGCCTCCGTCGCGGGGTTTTTTGAGCTTCATTGACAATGCCATAGATGATTCCACCGGTTCCATTCAACTCATGGGAACATTCGCCAATACCCATGAAGAACTGTGGCCGGGAGAATTTGTTGATGCCACGTTGCAGGTTGCGGTGCAGAAACACGCGGTGGTAGTGCCGATTCAAGCTGTACAAACCGGGCAAAATGGGTTGTTTGTTTTCGTGGTTAAAAACCATATTGCACGAATGCAACCCATTACCGAGAAATTTTCGTATAACGGTCTGGTGGTTATCAGTAAAGGATTGTCACCGGGTGAAACGGTTGTCACCGATGGGCAGGAAAGCGTGATTTCCGGCCGGCCGGTGGAAGTGGTTACCAAAGGGCTTATTGCGCCGGCTGCCCCGGTAACTCGGGCGGGTGCTAATCGGGCTGATTCTCACCCCGGCACCGCTAAGCCAACCACGAAGCCATCAACAAGCACAAGCAAGGGCCGCTCGTGAATATTTCTGAATTCTTCATCCGCCGTCCCGTGGCTACGACGCTCATGACTGTCTCGTTGCTCCTGTTTGGGATCATGGCCTATTTGCAGTTGCCCGTCAGTGATTTGCCCGATGTCCCGCGTCCCACCATTGTGGTCAACGCGGCCTTACCGGGGGCCAATCCGTATACCATGGCCTCGTCGGTGGCGACTCCGCTGGAAAAGCAATTTACCCAGATTTCCGGCTTAGATTTAATGACCAGCCAAAGCTCGGAAGGGTCAACATCCATTACGCTGAATTTTGCGCTGCATCGCAATATTAACAATTGTGCGCAGGATGTGCAGTCCGCAATTTCGCGGGCGATGGGCCAATTGCCCCACAACATGCCCAACCCGCCAACCTATCAGAAAGTGAATCCCGCCGATCAGCCCGTTCTGCTGTTGGCCTTGCAATCCAAGACGCTGCCCATGTATACGGTTGATGATTACGCGGAAAATCTTCTGGCGGATTCCATCTCTGAAGTGGACGGCGTTTCGGCGGTAAATGTGTACGGTGCCCAAACCTACGCCGTGCAGATTCAAATCAACCCCAACGCCCTGGCCGCGCGGGGCATCGGCATCGATCAGCTTACGCAGACCATTCAATCCGCCAATGTCGATCAACCCACAGGCATTCTCTGGGGAGCGAATAAATCTTATCAGGTCTACTCCAATGGCCAATTGACCAATGCGGCGGCCTATCGCTCGCTGATTATCCAATACAACAAAACAACGGGGGCGGTGGTAAGACTCGATCAGGTCGCCCATGTCATCAATAGTGTGGTCAACGACAAAATAATGGCCTGGTACTATTCCCATGGAAAATTCAGCCGCGCCATTATCCTGGCCATTCAGAAGCAGCCCGGGGCCAATACCATTCAGGTGGTCAATAACATCGAAAAAATGCTGCCGAAATTACAGGCAAGCATTCCACCTTCCGTAACGCTGACCACCATGTACGATAAATCTCTGGACATTCGCCAGGGCGTTTTTGATGTTAAATTCACCCTGCTTCTGGCCCTGCTGCTGGTGACGCTGGTGATCTTCGGTTTTTTAAGAACTGTTCGCGCCACGATTATTCCGGTTGCCGCCATGCCGCTGGCCATTATCGGCACCTTTGCGGTCATGTATGAAATGCACTTTACGATTGATTATTTTTCACTCCTGGCGCTGACCCTGGCGGTGGGTTTTATTGTCGATGACGCCGTTGTGATGCTGGAAAATTCCTATCGCCACATTGAAATGGGCAAAACGCCCATGCAGGCCACGCTGGAGGCCTCGCGGGAAATCGGTTTCACCATTGTTTCCATGACGTTATCGCTGGTCGCGGTGTTTATTCCCATCATTTTCCTGGGCGGTCTTATTGGGCGACTGCTTAATGAATTTGCCATCACCCTGGCCGCCGCCATATTATTTTCCGGTGCCATTTCCCTGACCCTCACCCCCATGCTGTGCAGCCGGATGTTAAAAGACCAGCGCGGGCAGCGCCACAACTTTCTCTACCGTTTCATGGAACAGTTATTTGATACCTCCCACAAAGTATATCTCTGGATGCTCCGGGGTATGCTCAAGGCGCGCCTGTTGGTGGTGATACTCTCTGTGGCCACGTTGTATTTGACGATCCATTTACTGATCACGATTCCCGAAGGCTTTATTCCCGCGGGCGATAGCGGACATATTCTCGTGGCCACGCAGGCTCCGGAAGGAATATCCTTTCATTCACTGGTAAAGCACCAGTTGGCGCTGGGCGAATTGGCGAAAAATAATGTCAATGTGGATAATTTCATGTCCTTGGCCGGCGGCGGCCCTTTCGGTGCCAGTAACGGTGGCGATATGTTCTTCCACCTCAAGCCTGCCGGTGATCGACCGCTGACCACGGATCAGGTTATCACGGAACTGCGCCACAAGTTCTCCCGGGTGGTGGGCATCAAGACGTATATGCAGAATATTCCACCGATTAATGTCAATGGCCAGTTGACCAAAGCGCAATATCAATTCACACTGCTTTCTCCCGATACCACCGCACTTTTCAAATACGCGCCGCTGCTGACCGCCAAACTCCGCAAACTTCCCGGCTTGCAGCAGGTTAACAATGATCTGCTGATTAGAACCCCTGAGATCAACGTGGTACCCGACGATAATCGAGCGCAGATTCTTGGAGTAAGCCATCAGGCCATTGAAGATGCATTGGGATTGGCCTACGGCCAAGAGCAGATTTCCACCATATATGACCCCCAGGCCCAATATGAAGTCATCATGGACGCCGAGCCAAAATATCAGCGCAATCCGGAGGATCTTTCGCTGTTGTATGTTACTTCCAGCACCGGAAAATTGGTCCCGCTTAACGCTGTGACGCATGTCACCAAAAGCCTTGGCCCTCTGATTATCCATCAGACAGGCATCCTGCCATCTGTAACCATCTCGTTTAATGTGGCATCCAATTACTCCTTAAGCAAAGCGGTGGATGAAATACAAAAGACCGCCAAAGCAACCTTGCCGCCTCAGATACTCACCAACTTCCAGGGGGAAGCGCAAATTTTCAAGCAGGCCGTGGTCAATATGGGTGTGCTACTGCTGGTTGCCGTCGCGGTGATTTATATTGTTCTGGGCATTCTGTATGAAAGCTTCATTCACCCCATCACCATCCTCACAGCGCTGCCCTTTGCGGGCCTTGGTGCCCTGCTGACATTGATGATATTTGGCAAAATTTTGGATCTGTATGCGTTTGTCGGGGTCATCATGCTCATTGGTCTGGTAAAGAAAAATGGCATCATGATGGTGGATTTCGCCATTGCCCGGCGGGCCGCCGGCGAGACGCCCTATGACGCGATCTACCACGCCTGCAGCGTGCGTTTCCGCCCCATCATGATGACCACCATGGCCGCCTTATTTGGCACCCTGCCCATCGCCATCGGAGTCGGAGCCGACTCCGACACCCGTCGCCCGCTGGGTCTGGCGGTGGTGGGGGGCTTGCTATTCTCCCAATTTCTCACGTTGTTTGTCACGCCGGTATTTTATATCTACTTGGAGCAATTCCAGACTTGGCTGAAGAATCGCCACGGCGATTCCAGGTTACAGGTTACTGGGGACAGGGAACAGGCGAGCATTCAGGAGTCCGTTAGGAGCAATTGAGGTTAAGAGTCACAGGCACCTTACGGATAGGGGGATACGGGGAGATGAAATGGATTAATCAGTAAAACACCGCGAATGACGGAGGCTTGGCCACAGAGGGCACAGAGGGCACAGAGGGTACAGAGGGCACCAGGGCAAATAATCCACAGATTACGCAGATTCCCCAGATTAACGAACACATCGGGGAACAATCAATCCTTCCTCGATGAAATCTTCTCCGTTTACCTCCGCTTCTTTCTTGTGAATCAACCTGACTTCCCCCAGCCATGAGCAAAAAGCATTGATTTACGGCCCTTCCGCGATAATGCACTTGCTACATTCAACCCGGTGCCCAAGTCGGCGGCTGCGTAAAGAGTTCCAGCAACCCCAGTTTACT
>JAKATV010000306.1 GCA_021818565.1 Planctomycetota bacterium | reverse complement strand
TGTGGAATAAACGGCGACCAAGCCGTTAGTGATACCGCGACCGGAAGCGCCGGTTCCTCATACCGCAATCGCGCAATAGGCGCACGGCCTTCATACGTGATGTTCTTAACTGGCTGGCCTGGATTGGAGGACTGCCGAATTGTTTCAAGCCGACGCGCTACGGCTGTTTTCCCCTGTTCTTGCGCTCGAATTGCGAAAAAAGTATCAGGCAAAACCAGCCTCTGCGCCCAATTATTAAAAATTTGCCACTCGTACATGCCGCCGTCAGCGCGAAGCTCAAACGTGCCGGCCCCCATGCCGCCCAGCGGAATGCCCGATGCCATCGGCGGATGAAAAACGATAATCTTGCCATCCGGCCCGCGCAATGGAACACCAATTTCCTCGGCATAAGCTTTGGCGGTTGCGGAAAGCGGCGGAGTAACAACCATGGCGGTAGATGCCGCCCCAAGCACCTTGAGGAAGTTGCGTCGCGACACATTGTTAGGCTTAAGATTAACGCCGGAATCCGTCATGCTGGCACCCGCCTTTTTTAAACCGCATGGCGATCAATATTTGCGACAACCATCTGCGAATATCCGCGTAGTTATATTGCGGTATTGGAAAATGTCAAAGCCGCGTGAGGGTAGGAGAGCCTGTCCGAGTAATGGCCAGGGAATGCCCGTGTGGCATCAACAGAGCCGTTTTCGATTCGCTTTTCGGCAGTCCCACTGCCGCGAGGGCTGCGGAGTAATCCGATTGGGCGATTGCGCGTTACTGATTTCCTTCACCCGGGCGGAACTGGTCACATAAGCAACCCTGATGGCGGGCGATCCGCCTTGGCACTGGCCCACTCCTTATGGGGTTGACGGCCCATGCGGAAATATAATTCGCCGCCGGCGAGAATGTCGGCATTGGTAAACCAGGCGTGGGTTAATTCGCGGCCATTGAGTTTAGCACTTTGTATGTACATATTCTCATGCGAATTGTTTTCCGCGATGATGGTAAAGGTGGTTCCTTTGGCGGGGTTATGAATCTTGGCGCGGTGAATGAGGGGACTGCCGATGATGTAAACACCGGTAACCGCATTGACCGGATAAAAGCCCAATGCCCCCAGCGCAAAGCAACTGGAGGTTTGCCCGCAATCATCATTGCCGGGAATGCCATTGGGGGTATTGTTGTATAGGGCCAGCACTTTGCGAATCCAATATTGTGTTTTCCATGCCGCACCGGCAAAGGGGTAGAGATACGGAATATGATTGCTGGGTTCATTGCCCTGGGCGTCCTGCCCTACCATGCCGCTGATGTCCGGCGGAGAAGCATACACTTTGGATGGAGCGGTGAATAACGCATCAAGTTTGGCGATAAAGGCCTGGTCACCACCATACAGGTCAATAAGGCCCTGCACGTCCTGCATGACATTAAATGTGGCCTCCCAGGCGTCGGACTCGGTGTAGTCATGCCAGTATTCCTGATCCGGTCTGAACGGCGTGCGCCATGATCCGTCTTCCAGCTTGCCGCGCATAAAACCTGTTTGCGGATCAAAAAGATTTTTATAGTTCTGCCCCAGCTTATAAAACATTTTGGCGTCCGCATGTTTACCCAGCAACTCCGCCATCGCCCCTACGCACCAGTAGTCATACGCAAAATCCATGGTGCGCGAAACACTTTGTGCCCCGGGGGCGGATGCCACATAACCCAAGGTCCGGAACTGATGCTGCAACGCCTTGTTGTTATTCGCTGTGGCCCCCACCAAAGCGGTATCCCGCATGGCTGCATACACCGCTTCCACATCATAATCCCGGAAGCCCCGCACATAAGCTCCGGCAATCATGCCCACGACATGAAATCCCGTCATGCACCAGGTTTCATTGCCCCACAACGGCCACACCGGCAGGGAATGCTGGTTTAACTGTTTATAATCGGCTAAAAGCGTTTTAATGACATCGTTGGTGCGATGTGGCTGCATCAGCATCATCAACGGGAATTCACCGCGATATATATCCCATATCGACATCGTGGTGTAATTGGTAAAGCCCGGGTTGGCATGGTTTTTACGATCTTCCCCACGATAGGTGCCGTCCACATCATTAAACGTTGCCGGGGCCACCATGCCGTGATAGGCCGCGGTATAGAATGTTTCGGTAAGTTCCTTATTGGGAAACTGTGCCTGAATGGCGGAAAGTGCTTTATTCCATACTTTCTCCGCCTGCTGATGCACAGCATCAAAATCAAATACCGGCATTTCCGCTGCCAGATTCTTACGTGCGCCTTCTATACCGGTACAAGATAGCCCCACGCGCACCAACAGTGGCTTGGAGCTATGGGCATGACTGAAGATCGCTTTAATATGCGTTCCTGAGAAGTGGTCGGGGGTGGTTGCGGTGCGGATATGGCCATCCACCTGCACTTGGGCTTCGGCAATGGGATGGGAGAATTCCATGACAAAATAAACCTGCTTATCGGCTGCCCAGCCATGGGTGTAGCGTTTACCGCTGATGGTGGTGGGATTTTCAATATTCAATTGGGCATGGTAAACCGTGCAACCCAGGCCATGCACCAAATCCAGTATCACGCCCCGCCGTGTTGCTTGCGGCAAGGATGGATAGGTATAGCGGTGCATGCCGCAGCGTGTGGTGGCGGTTAATTCCGCCTTCACACGCGGCGTTTGCAGATACACGCTGTAATACCCGGCACGAGCGGTTTCCTGCTGATGGGAAAAGCTGGAACTGTAGCCCGTGCCGCCGCCTCGGGAAACCCAGCCGGAATCGGGGCCTAAGGCGGCGATCTGATCGGCATGTTGTTTACCCGGAGCCAGTGCTTCCCAACTCCAGTTGCGGCCTTCCACTACCGGCATAAGTAGAACATCGCCCAGGTCCTTGGCTCCCGTACCGGAGAGATGTGTATGCGAAAATCCTTTGACCACATCGTCCGGATAATGATAACCGGGACAGTGGTCCCAATGATAAATATCCCATGTGGTATTCCACTTTGGCTCGGGCGGCCCGGCGGTGTCCGGGCTTAATTGCACTAATCCAAATGGGGACACACCTCACGCCAA
>JAKATV010000518.1 GCA_021818565.1 Planctomycetota bacterium | reverse complement strand
CGGCGCTTCCCCTCGGTGTGCTAGCGTACATCGCATTGTTGGTTGCCACCTGGATGGCTGGTTCTTGGAAATTTTCCAAGGATACCGCCAGTGACTCATTAATGCTTCCGCTGATTTTATGGTTATCCGGGGCGACGATTGGATGTGCGACATCCTTCGCCGCGCTTTCGGTTCGGACAGGGCCGGATGCTGCACGGAGGCGATGGTTCTTTGCTGCTGCGTTATTCGGGTTCGCGATCGGCCTCGGAATCCTGTTCCACCTTTGCACAGAGGGTAACGGGGGCGAGATATGGCCTCCGTTGCTCATAGTAAAATGAAACCGGGCTTTATATTGAGATGAAATGCGGACGTAACCAATAACGGTAAGCTGTAAAACAATCGCGGATTACAGGGATCAACGGTTGGCTTTCGTGCTCTGGTGCCTCCATACCCGTTACGCCGTTTGATGAATGTCGTGGCAATTAGGGCCAATACGGTTTACTTAACGATCACGATATCATCCTGGAAAGGAACAGAGGGTTGAGGCGGTGCCAAGTGTTCGGGGCGTTTTTTCTTGTAGTTGGATATTTTTATTTCTTCACCGCGCCAGTTGAAACGACCACCCTCGGCGGCAAAATGCCAACGGTGATCTGAAGCAGCAGACCACGGTAGAGTCTGGGTAGTTGGTTGTCAGGGGCAGCCCGCAACAATGGCATCCTTGATAACCCGCACGGCGCGGATGATGAGCAGGGATTGCGGAACCATGTCCGCCCGCTAGGCCGCTTCGCACACCAGTCGCGGACGCTGGTGTACACCAAGTAAATGCCGCAGATTTTCTGTATATTGCAGTTGGGTCGGCCAGTCCACGATATACAGTGAGCCGGTCTTCGCTTCCGGATCAATCGCGAGGTCTTCAAACTCATCAAGTTCGGCTGGAGTAAACCATAGGCCCTTGCACTTTGGGCAGGCATTTACCGCAACGCCACGGTCATTTTTGGGCTGAAGATCGATATGGCCGTTCGGACATTTCATAAGGGGCTTTATACCCGGCCACCGGGGAACCCATATGCTTCATCATCCACGTCGGCAACATTTTGTCGCACGGGCATGAAAAAAAGATAAGCGATCAATCCGGCAAACAGGGCGCAGGCAAAAAATATTTTCAGAAAATAGGGGATTACCGGCTGGGTGATTTGGCTGAAACCACCTTCAATCAGGCCGGCCAATACCAGCATGTGGGCGCACCCGATCAGTAAAGCCAGCAAGTCATTGCGCTGTGCCTGAATACTGGCCCATACCCCGCCGTGGCGTCCGCCGCGAGTCCACATTGCCCGGGCAATAATTAATCCCGCCGCCGCAGCCACGCAAATCGCGGGCAGCTCCAACACGCCGTGGGGGCCTACCCAGGAAATGAAATAAGTGCCGACATGATCAGCCTGGTAACGCTGCCCCAAGGCTCCCAGCGTCGCACCATTGAAAAACAGCATGATCAGCGTGCCGATTCCAAAGGTTATACCCAGTGCGAAGGTCAAAACCGCCACCTCAATATTATGCGTGAACAAAAAAACAGAAAACAGCAGGTTTTGCTCGCCGCTGAAATGAAAATGTCCGGATGACTGTTGACGAATCCGCCGGGCCACGCGTTCCGCGGGGCTTTGGCGGAAGAATTCCGCCGGCACAAACGTCAAGGCCGCCGCCGGATGATCTGCGGTTATCGCGTAAGCCGTGACGGTCCCCGTAAACATAATCATCGCCGAGAGAGCCATGGCCGCCCATTGTTTGCGGGCGGCCGCCGGGAAATCATAGCGCAGAATTCGCCACCAGGTCGGCAGGAAGCCTCCGCGCTGCGGCACTGCCACATACTGATAAGCGCGGGCCACCAGAGTTTCAAGATAATCCAGCAGCGTGGAACTTCCGCCCCGGGTCTGCACAAGATTCAGATCGCTGGAGGCCAGGCGATAGAGGGAAAAAAACTCCTCCGCCTCCGTTGCCGAAAGCCCATGCACCGTATTTTCGCCGGCTTTATCCGTCAAGGCGGTTAAGCGTTTCCACTGATTCTCCCGCCGCGCTATGAACTGATTCATGTCCATGGTGGAATTATCCTTTCCGCTGGAGAAAATGGCAACGTCTTGGCACCTGTCCGAGTAATGGCCCGCAATCCCGGCCATTCCTCGGACAGGCTCGTAAGAAATTTCATTTCGGTTGCTTTTTTATTGACCTGCGGCAGCGACGGGGATATAAGTAAAGCCACGTTTTGCCCCATCTTTGAAGGAAATGCAGAAATCTGTCGGAGAAATGCCATGGCTGATAATCCGTATGCCCCACCATCCGCAGCAGAATCTCCCTCGGCCTCTGGTTCCACCGCGCCCGCGCCTGGCATGGCGCAATGCAGCATTACCAAAAAGTGGTTCCCTGAAGATGAACTTGTAACTTTTCAGGGCCAATTGGTCAGCGCTGAAGGCAAGCAGATTTTGCTGGATCGCCTGCAGACCGGGGCTTCAGCCCCCAATGAGTTTGTGCGCCCCGGGGTTTGGCGGCGATTTGGCTGCATTTTCCTCGATGACATTCTGTTTATACTGCCGTCCATGGGCTTGCCACTTCTTTTTGGAATACCCTTCGCCGAACCAGTCGGCGAGCCTGCTTACATCCCTCGGCGGGTTGTGACCCAAATTATCCTGCTCGCCCTGATCCTTCCCTACTTTGGTCTCTTGCATAGCTGGCACGGCCAATCTTTAGGGAAAATGGTCGGCAAGCTGAGGGTCATCAACATGGACGGGACGCCTATTTCCAGGGCCAAAGCTTTCGCCCGAGCCGCCGCGTTTAGCTTAGGAACCATTTTGACGACACTTGCAATGATCCTTTACATTTTACTTCACAATCCGACCATAACGTCGGCGGGCATTTTGCTGGGTACGATCTGGGTGCTTGCGGATTATATTCTGGCCTTGGCTGACACCCATATGCAACGCTCGCTGCATGACCGAATCTGCGGCACGCGGGTTATTTGGCTAAACGCATAAGCCGCCCAACACGCGGTGAACCAGTC
>JAKATV010000363.1 GCA_021818565.1 Planctomycetota bacterium | reverse complement strand
CTAGTAGTTTGATTCCATATTATCATTGCAATATCGACTTTGCCGGTGTACACTATATACTTTCCAAGGAAGGAAGGTGTAGTATGCCATTTGTACCTCGCAGGCCGGCGCTGGCTTTAGAGCCTGGAGTTCGGGCGGATTTGGAACGGATCAGCCGTTCGCGACGAGAACCCGGCAGTCGCTCGCAGCGTGCCAAGATGCTGTTGTTGTACGCCGATGGGGAGAGTATTTCAGCGGTGGCCCGTGCCTTGGGAACCAATCGCCCGCGCGTTGAGCGCACATTGGACAAGGCGTTACAAATGGGGGCCGCCGCAGCGTTGCCGGATATGCCGGGGCGCGGGCGGCCGCCGCGTATAGCTCCGGAAGCTAAGGCGTGGGTGATCTCGCTGGCCTGCCAGAAGCCCAAGGATCTGGGGTACTCCTACGAGTTGTGGACCACCGCCTTGCTGTCCGAGCATATTCGGAGGCATTGCCTTGAGGCAGGACATCCATCGTTGATTAAGATTGGTCGCGGGACGGTATCTAAGATTCTTTCAGCACAGGCATTACGGCCGCACAAGATTTCTTACTATTTGGAGAAACGTGATGCGGAATTCGAGCGTAAGATGGCCGAAGTGCTCTGTGTTTACAAGGAGGTGGAGATTCTGAGGCAATCCGGCAGCCAGGAATTGGTCGCGGTGCTCAGCTACGATGAAAAGCCCGGGATACAGGCTATCGGAACCACCGCGCCGGATTTGCCCCCCGTGCCGGGCCAACACCCCGAATGGGGACGGGATCACGAATATGTGCGGCACGGTACGCTGAGCCTCATGGCGGCCATCGACCTGCTGACCGGTCACGTTTACGGACAAGTGGTGGAGCGACATCGCAGCCGTGAGTTCGTGGATTTCTTGAGGATGTTGGATCAGCATTACCAGCCTGAAATCCATATCAAAGTCATCCTGGATAACCACTCCGCCCATATTTCCAAGGAGACACGGGCCTATCTGGCCACCGTGCCGAATCGCTTTGAATTTACTTTCACGCCCAAGCACGGCTCCTGGTTGAATCTCATTGAGTCGTTCTTCTCGAAAATGAGCCGCCAAATGCTGCGGGGTATCCGCGTGACCGGAAAAACTGAACTCAAGGCCCGTATTCTCCAATACCTGCAGGAAATAAATCGGATGCCCGTTGTATTCCGATGGAAGTATAAACTCGACGCCGTTACGCTGGTATGACTATTGATATGTTATTATGGAATCAAACTACTAGCCCGTTAAATCGGGCTGGTGCTTGCGGCGGGCCGCTGGGGGCCGGTAATATCATCGGCGATGCAAAGGTGTATTGGAATTTTTGCGGGTTTATGTCTAGCCATTCTGCTGGCCGGCGTCGCCGGATGTGCTGCGACGCATCAGTGGCCGCCGGGGCTGACTTCGGCGGCTCGCCGGCAATTAAAAGCCATGCCCGCTATCGCTACGCCCTGGCCGGACGGTCCGCCCGGTGGAGAGATTATCCAAACCGCACACTATCGCATTTACACCACCATTGATAGTCCACTGCAACAGCGGTTGATCGCCCGGGTGCTGGAGGCCGATTACGCCCGGTTTTTCCGCCTTGTTCCCCATGCTGCCCCAAGGTTGCCGATGGTTGGATATGTGTTTCGTAACCGCGGGCAATGGGCGCGCTACACGCGGCGCGTTACCGGCTCACAGGCACCTGTTTATCTGCACATTGATGCCGGCGGGTTTGAACGCAACGGCGTGTTTGCCGCTTATCGCTCCAATGTGGCGGAGATATTATCCGTCCTGGCCCATGAAGCGTGGCATCAGTTCAGTTTTCTGGCTCTAACGGACCACCTGCCCGCATGGCTTGACGAGGGGCTGGCCACACAATGTGAAGCAATGCGGTGGCGGAATGGATATCCAGTCTTTACGCCCTGGCTTAATGCCGCGCGATGGGAAGTGCTCCGTCATGCCATTGAACGGCGGCAATTGCTGGCGTTGCCGGCATTGGCGGGCACGCAAGCAGGCAGCGTTTTGATGCACAACACTGCTTATATCCAAATCTATTATGCGGAGGTCTGGTCATTGATGCTTTTCCTCGAACACAGCCGCTACCGCCCGGAGTTGCTGGAGCTTTTGACCATGGCGGAGAAGGGGCAACTCAACAAACTCCTGATTGGATCAGGTCTGACCGCGGCGGATAAAGCAGACCTCTCATTGCGCTGGAACCGTGTTGCCGGGAAAGTGTATCTGCGGCACTTCTTTACTTCTCATCCGCATCTGAAACAGCGTTACGTCGCATTTATCGATCGCCTGGTAAAATCCTGGCCGCCGGTGAAACCGGAGTATACTGCTTTGCGAACCGCACGAGGCTCAAAGTCATGATGCTGGCATGGACTCTTTTTATCGTCCTTGCCGTGATGACTCTGGCATTGGATGTTGTCATTCCTCAAACCGCGGTTGGCACAAATGCCTTCAAGCGTGCGGCGGTGCTGTGCTCGCTGCCGATTTTTCTTGCTCTGGTATATGGCGTTTACCTGCACTTTGCCTTTGCCATCAGCCCCGCGGAGCCTTTGGATGCCGCTTCGCAACCGGTTTTAACTTTCAGTACCGGATATCTGCTGGAACTGGGATTAAGCGCGGATAATGTGATGATGTTTATTATCATGCTGCGCGCATTAAAAATTCCCGCTGCTGATCAGAACCTGGTCATGTTCTGGGCCATTATTCTGGCACTTGTGGTGCGTGTGGCATTGATTCTTACCGGTCTGGCGCTGGTGCGTCGATTCCATCTGCTGTTCTATTTTATGGGGGCATTTCTCCTGCTGGCGGGGGTACTGATGTTTTTTGAACGCGATGGCGAACGCGGCATGGCAGAGCGCCTGGTGAACCTCTCAAGCCGATTTCTTCCTATCAGCCCGAAATACGCCGGTCGGCAAATGGTGGTTTTAAGCAATGGGCGCCGCTGTATGACGCCGCTGCTGCTGGCGATCATACTGGTAGGACTGGTGGATGTGCTGTTCGCATTTGATTCCATCCCGGCGGTTTTCGGTATTA
>JAKATV010000529.1 GCA_021818565.1 Planctomycetota bacterium | reverse complement strand
AACCGCATGAAAACGCTGTAGAATCAGTGGTTTTTGAAGATTCCGAAGCACAAAAGGAAAACTCCGCGGGTAGGATTCGAACCTACACGGAATCCATCGAAACACGGGCAAAAACCAACATTCTGTCGTGTGCGCAACCAAAAGCGCAACCAAATTCCGTGCCCGATCCGGATTTACACTTACTGATGACGCTCTGGCCATCGCTGCCATCGGCCATAAAGGTGGCGCTACTTGCGATAGCAAGATCAGTCGGAACGTGATGGGCAATACTGCTTTACTGATTCAAAATGCGATCCTGAAAATGAGCGGTCGTATTCTGTCAGAAAAACGTATATAGTTTTCTGACGACGCTACTGCTATGGGCGACGCAAAACAGATTATTCTTGACCGTATCCGGTCGGCTGGCCGAGGCGCGGTCTTCGCGCCAAAAGGCTTCTTGATGTCGGCTCACGCCAAGCTGCTGACCAGGTTCCTGCCGATATCGCTCGACAGATCGTCAGTCGCGCCGGTATGGCCAACAACAGGCTAATCGGATCAGCCATGACCCGAATGTGACCCGATTAACGTGTAAAAGGTGCTTCGGCCAGCTCGATGCACGTTCAGAACTCCGCCATCGACCAGTTTTGCCAAGTCTCGTTTGGCGGTTTCATCCGAAACACCGGTCATTTTGGCATACTGTCGCCGTGATATCCGCCCTTCTTCTTTAAGGTGCTCAATAATCTTTCTTTGCCGCCGGTTCCATTGAAATCCTTTTGGTGCCGCTGCCAACGTCTCCGCCTCCGGCAATAATAGTCACCTTGCATTTGCTTTATTTACAGCGTATAGTTAAAGCATGACTTCAACTGTAAGGTACAACTTAATCAAGAGCCTGCAAGCCGCTTTCCACCGGGGTGAACCTTTTGACTATTCACAGCTGGCGAAACTGGGCATATCATCGGCATTGGCGCATCATTATTTGAAATCGGGGTGGCTGGTGCGACTGGGGCGGGGCGTCTTCGCATTTCCGAACGATACCTTGCGACAGGAAGCCTGCCTGAAATTTCTGTCAGAGCGTATAGCCGGCTTTCATGTTGGCGGCAAGACCGCTTTAGCTTGGCGCGGCATTCGCCACAACGTGCCGGCCCGCGCGGTGCTTTACTTGTGCGGCGATGAAAACGCCGGCTTGCCGGCCTGGTTTCGGAAGAGCTTTCCAGCCCGCTATACGAAGCGCAATCCGTTTTCTAACAAGTTGCCGAAAAACTTCGGCTTGCAACCATTGCCGGAAGAGCCAGACGGGGTTCCGGTGTCCGTGCCGGAAAGAGCATTATTGGAGATGTTAAGCGAAGTGGGCGTCCATGAAGGAATTGAAGAGGCTCGCAATATTATGGAAGGTACCAGATCGCTGCGAGCGGACGTTTTGGCCACGCTGCTGAAAAATTGCCGGCGCGTTAAGGTCGTGCGGCTCTGCGTGAACTGGTCACAGGAAATGAATTTGCCGTGGGCAGCCGCGGCAAGGCAGGCCGCAAGCGGACGATCCGGTCACGGCCGCTGGACGGGGCGACTTAAAGACGGAACGATTCTCGTACTCAAGCCATGATGGATAAAAGCTACATTGAGACGGTCAGGCTGCTGCTCGAGGCTGCCCCGGCAATTTTTGAAACGCCGCATTTCGCCATGAAAGGTGGAACGGCCATCAATCTCTTCATCGAAAATATGCCGCGGCTGTCCGTGGACATTGATGTGGTTTACACGAATCACCAAGCAAGCCGCGATACGGCGTTGGAATCGATCGCCCGGGGCTTGGAAACCACCAGGCAACGGCTAACCGGCATGGGCCTGGCAGCGGAGCTTTCATCGGACAAAAGCGGCGATGAGATCAAATTGTTTATCCGCCAGGGGCGTCATCAGGTAAAAGTCGAGGTCAATCACGTCTTCCGCGGCACGGTTCTGCCGGTCGAGATACAGCGGCTTGGCGCTGCCGCCCGGACACTGTTCACCACAGAATTATCCGCGCCGGTTTTGGCGGCGGCGGAACTCTATGGCAGCAAGCTGGTCGCCGCGATGGATCGCCAGCATCCGCGTGATCTCTTTGATGTGCGCGGGCTTTTTAGTCGAGGCGCTCTGACCGCGGAAGTTGTCGAATGTTTCGTGTGCTATCTGGCTGGACACAACCGGCCCGTTCATGAAGTCTTGTTTTCCCGCGACCAAGATATTGCATCCGCATTCGAGAACGAATTCGTGGGTATGACCAGGGATACGGTGACATCGTCGGAATTGCAGCAGGTCAGGCGCAGACTCAGGAATGAATTGCCCGTCATGCTCACGGCAAATCAACGGCAGTTTCTGCTTGGATTGGTTGCGGGTGAACCGGATTGGCAGTTGATGAAGTGTCCCCATCTGTCTGAATTATCGGCAATCCGATGGAAACTGCAGAATCTCACCAAGCTCAAGAAATCGAACCTGGCCAAGTTCACCCAACAATTTGAAGCAATGAAAGTTCAGTTGGCCCAATACGCATAACACCCGGTCTGCACGCCACCGGACATCCAATGCCTCCGTCTGATTAATCCGCAATCAATCAGGAAATCGCCGTGGTCCCGGTCCGAAGTCCACTACAAAAAGCCACCGCTGCGCTTGCCATGCTCCGGCTTCATCCCGGTGCGGGGCCTGTTGATTTAGTCGCGAAAAACGTGATACCCAATAACTCCCCGGATGTCGCTTCGGGTAAAAATAAAAACACGTCCGATCACACCGGGGTCTTATTTTTTCCAAATGCGGCACACATTGACCTTCCCCACCGGTTTTTCAACCTTTTTGCTCTGGCGTGGGCCTCGGGCGCACCGGCACCAGGGCTTATTCCAGAGCCACACCCACTTTCCGGGCCGAGACTGCCCGCAGCACTTTCATGAAGCGTACAAGTTTAGCCAAATTGAAAGCCGTCACCGCCCATCGCCACTCGGTGCGCACCTTGTCGATTCCACGGAGCAGGAACTGACGGAGTTTCATCACATTCTTAATGATTCCGAAGGGCGATTCCGCTACCGCCATGCGACGCCGATAGGCCTCTTG
>JAKATV010000442.1 GCA_021818565.1 Planctomycetota bacterium | reverse complement strand
GATTGGCCGACTCCTGCGGCAATAGGCCTGTCCCGACGTGTCGGGAGATTTCGGCGTCCTGCCTCAACTGCCAGCAGATAAGGCTGGGACGGGAGCGTGGCTGGTGCGGAGGCAATGCGGCGGCACGGTGGGCATTTGGTGGGCATTGGGATCGCCAATGGGCGGCAAATTGTATATAATTATGCGCTGGCGGATCAAGCGCCATGGACAGCGTTGATACGCCTTATTGGAATTGTGCGGATCATGAATAAACTTACGAAGAAATCGAGCATGGATGTGGCGGAACAGTCGCACTACGCGCCGGAGGCGTTTGACTTTGTGCGGGAAGGTCTGGCAGAAACCGTTCAACGCGTGCATCCCGCGGACAGCGGCGAAGAACCGCCGGGGGGGCAACGGCACGTATCGGGCCAGGATTTGGCCAGGGGGCTGCGTGATCTGGCCATCCGCAAGTATGGGATTATGGCCGGTGCGGTATTGGCGCATTGGAATATTCACACTACCATGGATTTTGGTAAAATCGTTTTCGCCATGGTGGAAGGCGGTATTATGCACAAAACGCCGGAAGACAGTGTGGAGGACTTTCGGGATGTGTTTGATCTTGATGAGGCTCTTACCGCTCCCCGGCGTCCGTTGATAACTGGAACGCCGGTGTTTGATCTAAAATCGAGTTAAGCGCGGCAGTTAGCCATGCAATAAAATCAGGCGCTGATGCGTCTGGAAAATACAGGGATGTCTTTTTTATTCACAAGGGGAAACAGGCGTGATTGCAAAATCTTCAAAGCGTATGATTCTGGCCGGCATTTTCGGTCTGCTGCTGGTCGGCTGCACCTACCAGCAGCCGCCGGTTGATTTGACGGCACCTTCGCACTACACGCTAAGCGTCATTGACGGCGCACAGCGGCGGTCGGCCATTGATGTGCCGATCCCGGCGTCGTCCAATATCCTTCCGGACACGCAGGCCCTGATCAGTTCGGTCGGCCCCTGGTCCATGAAGGGCGATGAAACCGGTACACTTAATGAAGTCATCATCAACGGACCGATGTATGATGTCAACGTGATGTCGGATCGGTTGGTCATTCGCTACCATCATGATCCCAATCAGGTCGGTGCGGTAACGGCGGTGATTACCCGGCAGCAATACGATAAGATTCGCAGCGATGCGATGGTGACGGTACAGCCGGACCAATGGAAGAAAATCACGTACGGCCCCAATCCGTAAATGCCCGTCGCTTCCCTTAAGGCGCGTTTGGCGGCATACTCTCTATTATGCGGTGGCTGACGTTTTTTCTGTTGCTCTATTTTGCCACGGCCCTTCAGGCCGCGCACCTCGGGCAATGGAGTGAATTCGGCTATTTCCACCTTGAATATATTTTCATGCTGGCGGTGTTCTATGCGCTGTTTGCCGAGAAAGATGCCGCGCTGCTGGCTTGCTTCTGGTGCGGGCTGATGTATGACCTTACCGGACAGTCAATTGTTGGGTTAGAAGCGATTCTGGCGGGCATGATTGCCCTGGGCATTATCAGCATCCGCATGCACATTTTTCGATCCAGCGTGCTGGGGCAGATGGTTATAACGTTTCTGGCGGTGTTGCTGTTCCTGGCCGGGCGCGTGCTGTTGGGCCATCTGGCCCTGTATTTTGCCGGTCGGCCGGTGCCGATTATAAACGGCCTGGCGTATGCGGGCGTGATATTATCCAGCAGCCTGTATACCGCCGCGGTTGCGCCGTGGATTTTCCGAGCTTTATTTTTGCTGGGAGATATGCTCGGCTTTGATATGCAGCATCGCCGGGGCATGGCCCGCTGAATCAGGCCGCCGCAGTCCTCCGCGTGCGTATATTAAATAGCGGCATCCGGTACATGCCATTTAGGGACTCTTGAACGCCCGGATGCGTTGAAATCATCCGGGGCATTACGCTAAGATCAATAGAGAAATTGGTAATTCGGTTATGCGGCGGCAACCATAGAGGAATTCAAATCAGATGTTAAGGCGGCGACTAATCATGCTGGTTGTTCTGGCAACCCTGGCGATGGCCGTCATTAGTGCCCGCTTAGCGGCGCTTGAAATATTCCAGCACCAGCACTGGCGGGATGAAGCCCGCAGTTTTACCTATCGCCACTACATGATTCCCACCCGGCGGGGCGAAATTATGGATCGTGACGGTCGGCTGCTGGCGGTGGAAACGCCGTGTTACAACCTGGCCATTGACTATCAGGCAATGAACCATGACGCGCAGTGGATCACGACGGTGGCCATTCGCCGCTTGGAGCGCCTTAAATTATCCCGCGCACAATTGCTGGTTCGCCTGCCGGTGGAAAAGCGCAAGATCAATACCGAGCTGGACCGCATGCCGGAATCCATTGCGGATCATTGCGGCGTGCCGCTGGGACAGGTGCTGCACAGCTTTGATAATATCCGCAGTCGCATGCAGTTGCTAAGGGAAGATGTCTGGACGGTCCGGTATTCCCATGCGGTGCATTCGGGAACATCTCCGGATGATCTGGATGAGCAAATGGGCCTGGCCAACAGCATTGATCTGGCAGAAGCCCATGAGGCCCATACCGTGATTCCCGATATCGGCTTTGCCGCCGCCGCGTATTTCAAAAAGCACGCGGACCGCTATCCGGGTCTGGCGGTGCAGGCCGGCACGCACCGGATATATCCATATAACGATGTCGGGGCGCATCTGATCGGTTATATGCGACAAGTCACCGCAACGGTGGTGGAACAGCACCCGTTTGTGCTTCCCCGGCTGATTGCGGGCAGTCTGCGGGATACGCGTGGGCATCTGCGGGGGTATTTGCCGGGCGATACCATGGGGGCCACGGGCGTGGAACAGGCGGCTGAAAAATTATTACGCGGCGCGCGGGGCGTGCGTCTGGTAAATCTGGAAGGTCATCAAGTAAAGGAAGATTATCGCAAGCCGGTTCCCGGACAGAATATTCGCTTGACACTGGATATTAATTTGCAGCGGGCGCTAAGGGAAAAATTAGAGGATCCCACGACGCACCTGTTGTATTTTAACGGGCAGATGCACAATGCGGCGGTGGTAGTCTT
>JAKATV010000488.1 GCA_021818565.1 Planctomycetota bacterium | reverse complement strand
ACCAAGCCGATGACCGCGATAGCCGCCAAAAGCATGGCCAGCAGTCCCGTTGGTAAACCGGCCCACAGGGCAGAACGTGTTGTCAACATTGTGTTACTCCTTGTTTCTAAATGGGTTACCCTTTTGTCGCACCGTTTCCATCGCCATTATTTTACATATTTAACATTATCAATGTAAAAGGTGAATGGCGAACCATTGCCGCCACCGGTCCAGTAAAAGCCGGTGATGATCTGTTTGAGATTCTGTCCCCTCAGGCTGATCGAATATTTCTTCCAATGGGTAGTCAGTGTGACAACTTTTGACACGTGCACGGAATCATGGAACGGCTGATCGGCTCCAATCAGGCCCACGCCAAAAGTGATGCTCTCGCCGCCAACTTTTCCCTTGGCCCAGAATGTCAGTTTCGCTGCGCCAGTCAGATTCAAGCCGCCGTCGGTTTTACCCCAGTCGTTAGCCGGATTTTGCCAGGCGATTCCACCCCATCCGTTGGCGGACTTGTATTGAATTTTCACACAGGAATGGCCGCCCTGCGGCCCAAAGTTCGCGGTGCCATAGCTGATATTCTTGTAATTTCCCATCCAGCCCGCGGGGATAAACGGCATACCATCGGCATGTTTCCCCAGCAAAACCAGCGGCAATTGTGAGCGGGGAATTCGCATGGCATGGATCGGCCCGGTCACCAGCAGGGGAATATTACCTACTGCCGCGCCGTTATAATTGTTGTACACATAGCAATAAAGACGGTAATCGCCGCCATTATCCGGCATGTGGACGGTTACATGCCCGCCATTCTGCTGAACAATTGCTTTGGGATATTTTCGCGGCATGGGACGGGCTTCCCCGCCATTGGCCGGCAGATTGGAAATGTCGCGCCGCAACACCCAGTGATATTTCAATACGCCGCCGCCCGGTTGGGACGCATCCACGTATGCGGTTATATCCGTGTTGCGTTTGACCTTATCCGGCCCATTGAGAGTCAGGCTTTTCATATCGGGGCATAAATGTGCCGGCCAATGCCCAGTCCATAAATGCTCAAGCTGATCCACCGCGCCCAGGCGGCGGCCATCGGGCAAAATCAGACCAAACCAGGTTGGCGTAGCCTCCACTTTCCAGCCCCAGGTAAATGCGTAGGAGCCTAAACACAGTCCCTTGGCGGCCAAGACGCTGTTACGATAGGTTTTAGCATAATACAAAGCCTTCTGCGTGCTGGTCATTTCCGGCGGCAGGTGCAAATTATCCCGCCCTTCTTCCCATGTGCCGGGCGGGCCAAATTCCGTAATCACATAGGGTTTTACACCGCCGGCTTTCAGATAGCGTTTGTAAAGCGATGGTCCACCGCCGTAGGAATTGATGCCGATGATGTCAATATCCGGGCAATATTTATTGATCTTTTGAACCTTGTGACCGCCGATTTCCGCCACCACGGTCATGGTGGGATGATTGGGGTCCAGTCGATGGCACATGCGGGCAATTTTCTCCACCGCTTGCCACAGCACCTTATGGTCATACCCATTTTCCATTTCGTTGCCGATGCCCCACGCCAAAACCGCCGGATCATTGCGATATTCGAGCACATATTTTTTGCATTGTTCATATTGCGCCTGCACCTGCGCTTTATTTTTATAGCTAAATCCGTTGCCCGGATGCGCCAGCCACATACCCACGGTATAGGTCATACCCAGCGTCGCTGCCCGGTTCAGTTGCCCCTGAATGCCATCCGCCCCCCATGTACGACCGGAATTTCCACCTGCCGCTTTCAGTGCCGCCAGAGAATAACTTCCCCCCGCACCTTTTACAAAATAGGGTTTTCCGCCCCGCAAAAGTTGCCATCCGCCCCCGGTTTTAACCAGTTGTACTTTCACCGCCGCCGCCGATGCGCTGCCACCCACTGCTACCAGCGATGCGCTCACCGCCAGAACGGACGCGACGGATAAAACCCGCGCTCGCCGAAACTTAATGACCTTCATGCCTGTTCCTTTACACTTTGGATATTGGCCGCCAAGGCGCTACCGGCGTGTTCACCCATTTTAGCAAGCCTCTCCGACAACGTGCTAAAATAACACGGTGTGCAACTGTTGCATAAACTGAATTTACAAAATTTATCCGTCATTGTCAAGGGGTCGCCTGATGCCTGTTCCGCTTCCCGTCAATGTATGTACCTATACACTTTCGTCCTCGGGGGGCCGTGCGGCAGTTGCGGCACGCAACGTGGATTACTTCGGTCCGGGCGGTTTGGCGGCGGGGATTTTTTGTTGGCGGTTGATCGAATGGGCGGATATTTTTTCGGTCAGCCGGGATTTGGGGACAGCGGACATATCGCTGATCCAGCGGATGGATTCGTAGTGCCCGGCAAGTTCGGCTGTTAAGCGCGGTTGGCGTTTGGATTTACTGGTGCCTAAAAAAATGGTGTATTCCAAATGCCGATGCGTGAGTTGATGCGTCACGGATGTCGTCAGGCGTTTTAGCTTGATGTTCAACCCGGTGAGATCAAAGAGTTGCTGACTGGCCGTTGCGGCGTTACGGCGGGGGAGTTCAAAAGCGGGAAATTCCCAGAGATGTTCCCACAGACCGCCGGCCTTGCGTTGCGCCAGCAGATGGCCTTGCGGCGAATCAATAACGACTGCGGCCATTTTGATGCGTGGCGTGGCGGCTTTGCGTTGTTTCACCGGTAATTGGTTCTGCATATTGCTTTGCCGCGCCATGCAAACAGTTTTCAGCGGACAACTTTCGCAGCGCGGATGGGTGGGAGTGCAAACCGTGGCTCCAAGTTCCATCATGGCCTGATTAAAATCGCCGGGGTTACTCCGCGGTACCAACGCGTCGGCAATGCGCCAAAGCCGCTTTTGCGTGTGCGACTTGGTAATATTCTCGCGAATTAACACCAGCCGCGACAGCACGCGCATCACGTTGCCATCCAGTACCGGCACTTTTTCATGGAAGGCGATACTGGCGACGGCACCGGCGGTATACCGGCCGATGCCGGGAAGCTTTAATATATCATCATATTTGCATGGAAAAATGCCGTCATATGTTGATGCGACTATCTGTGCGGCTAGATCG
>JAKATV010000440.1 GCA_021818565.1 Planctomycetota bacterium | reverse complement strand
AACCGGGCAGTCCGCGGCGCGCCGGCAATTTGTCTCCTTTTCTTTTTATAAGTTGCTGCCGGAATTTCGCCGGTTGCCACAAACGCAGCAGTCCTCAATGCTGGCACAACTGGTGGAGCTTGTGCACAAGCAGGATCAGCAAAAAATGCTGCTGATTCCGTATAGCTGCGTGGGCACCCGGCCGGATGTGGACATCATGTTCTGGAAAATCAGCTACGACCTCGACGCCGTTCAGGAATTTACCGCGGCCATTCATCGGCTTGCGCTGGCGGGTTACCTGGTTCAGCCATTCTGTTATCTCGCCCAGAGCAAGCGCAGCACCTACGTGGATAAAATTGATCCCGCCCATGATGACACGCGCACCAGCATTGTTCCCGGGAAACGTAAATATATATTTGTATATCCATTTGTTAAAACACGGGAATGGTATCTGTTAAGCAAGCAGACCCGGCAGGGCATCATGGATGAGCATATTATGGTGGGTAATCGCTATCCGTCCGTGAAGCTTAACACCACCTACAGCTTTGGTCTGGATGACCAGGAATTTGTCGTGGCGTTTGAGACCGATAAACCGGGCGATTTTCTGGATCTGGTGCAGGAACTGCGGGAAACTGAAGGCAGCCGCTTTACCGTACGCGATACGCCTATTTTCACCTGTGTACAAACGCCGATAGAGCATATCGTGCGGCAAATTGCCGCGGTGTGATGGTTCATTGCTGCGTTGTACAGCCGATACGCGTAATCGGCCCGCCGGAGCATCGGGGAATTGCCATGAATTATAAAATAGGCATCGGTATCGCCATTATTTTCGTTATTGTTGTTGGCGTGTTGGTATACATATTTGTGGGTCCCGCGTCCATCGGCCAACCTACCTATCGGACGTTGGCCCATGGGTTTATGACGCCCATAAAAATTGACTGCGGAATTGGCGCTCTGACGCCGGTCAAATCCGGATCGGGAGCCGGTAAGCTATACATCCAGGCGTATCAACAGGTTGTTGCGCTATCCAATGACCACAATGCGATAGCGGATCTGACCGCGGACCACAATCCTTCCGCGTCACCAAAAATCCGTGCCATTGTGCAACTTATTGAACAAGCCGCCCCGAAAACCATGGGTCGAAAGTATCTCCTGTTTGCTAAAGGGGTGCGGCTGCCGGCGGCGTCCGATCCCGTCGCGGACCGTCTCAATGCCATCGGTCAAATGACGGGTGCCTATGCCGCCGGTTGCATCAGCGACAAAACCCCGAAATTGGCAGCCAAAGCTTTAACGGCCCTGTTGGTGTTTGGTCATCGGCTCTGGCAGCATGGCCTGTTTGTCGATGTGCGAACCTGCGGTATATCGGATATGCAGTCCGCGGCGGCGGGCTTGCAAATGATCTATAAATCCGGCCCGGCTAAAAATCAAATTGAATGTGCCGCCGCCACAAAACTTGTCGGTGCGATCAACAAAGCCGGAACAAAGTGGTACGACAAGATGAAAATTGTTGATGTGGCGGATCCGAATTCCGGTGACATGGCCAATATTGTCCGCAATGACCACGACTTGTCGTGGCGAATTGACGCGATGGTGGAGTTGGGCATCGCCCGATGGAGTACCTCCTACGCCCCACGTGCCCATGCCATTGCGATTTTCCTCAAACATTACACGACAGATTCCAATCACTGGATCAGGGCCTCGGCAAAAGTCGCTTATGGCATGACCGCCAATACCATAAGCCAGTTAGCCGGTAATTAATATTAAGCAGGCGGGCACCGCAATCGTCCTGACTCTGGCCAATGCGGTTTCCCGACCTCGGTATGAGTTATCCGAAAATGTTAATCAACCAGTTTTGCGCTTCCCCGGCGATGTTTGCGCTCCCACCAGAACATGCTGCCCAAAAAAAGCGTCAGGCTCAGGACCACCGCCACTCCGCCGAGAAACATCACACGATAAGCAATGGGGGTGTATTTGCCGGTGTTCGGGTTGAATTGGGTGCATAATAATGCAATTTCATCAAAAATATTGGTAATGCGATTGTCGCCGGCATGCACAAGTGCCAGCTTCAAATCGGCCGGAACATAATGAATCCCAAAAAAATAATTCGCGATTTTACCGGACGGCGTGATGACATAAATGGCCGCCTCATGGTCGTACATGTGGATTGCCGGCTCCCAAACATAGTGAAAACCGATGGCTGACGCCAGCTTCGCGCTGGCGGTGGATTTCTTTGGCTCAACAAGGAAGTGCCAATGTTTTTGGATGAGAGCCTTTAGCTTTTTCGGAGCTTCCGCGATGTACCCCGCCTTTTTATCCGCGGCCATGGAAACGGTATCCGATGGGTTAAAACTTACCGTGACCACCTCATAATCTTTACCCAATCGACTGGACATCTTGGCCATGGTATGCAGCAATCCTGCCTGCACAAATCCACAGACGCCCCAGCATTGGAAGTTGATTAAATCCAGAATGACGGGTCGGCCCTGATGAAAATAGTCCTTCAGGCGAACCGTTTTTCCGTGGGAATTGAGAAATGTCAACGTCAACGGAAGGTGACCGCCAGGGTGCGGGGTGATGGATGCGGTTTTCATATCGCGGCTCTGTTGCACGGATGCCTGCATGGAGTCAAAGGCGTTGGCCTCAACACGCTGC
This sequence comes from Planctomycetota bacterium, assembly GCA_021818565.1. Taxonomy (GTDB): domain Bacteria; phylum Planctomycetota; class Phycisphaerae; order WQYP01; family WQYP01; genus JAMDCX01. The sequence goes on along the minus strand of JAKATV010000440.1, from coordinate 429 downwards.
GACGACAAAAGCCCGGCCATCGCGCCGCATATCGTTAACACCGTAACAAAGCAGATGAAAAAGCGATCCGATGATTGTTTATGACGATCCATGAAACGTGCCTCCTGCCGCAGGCTATAAACAATGATATTTCCCGCAAGCCAAAAACAGGCACACGGAAGGCACCTCTCAGCCATCCGCGATCCGGACGCACCTTGGAGCACCACCCCACGTTAGGGATTAAAAATATTCCTTACTTCCAAAGCGACTATAGAGAACTCTGATAGGCAAGTCAAGCCGCCGGCAGGTGGCACGGCCCGCCGGGGTGCGTGACAGTTTACGCGGCTCTGCACCGTCCGACAGATGAACGGCTGGCCCAGTAACGGTCCCAGCGTTGATCTTGGCTCATCCACATAGCCCGCAGGGCCAAGATGGCTTCCACCCCTGAGA
>JAKATV010000247.1 GCA_021818565.1 Planctomycetota bacterium | reverse complement strand
TGCCGCCGAGCTTGGCGTAAGTGTGGAAGATATTCAGGCGTTGCTGCTGGGAGGGCACGGAGATGACATGGTGCCGCTGCCGCGCTATACCAGCGTCGCCGGTATTCCATTGCCGGAACTGCTTTCGGCGGACAAAATTGAAGCCATTGTGAAGCGTACCCGTTCGGGCGGTGCGGAAATTGTCAATCTCCTGAAAACCGGTTCCGCCTATTACGCTCCATCGGCCGCGGCGGTGCAGATGGCGGAATCCATTATTAAAGATAAGAAGCGCGTTTTGCCGTGCGCGGCTTATTGTGACAAGCAATATGGCGTAGGCGGTTATTTTGTCGGCGTACCGGTTAAGCTTGGCAGCAAGGGTGTTGAGCAGATTATCGAAGTGCCTCTGACCCCTGAAGAGAAAAAACTCATGGACGCCTCTGTTGATCACGTCCGACAACTCGTGGCAACCATCAAGGTGTGATCAGCGCCGCCGGGCCGTGATGGAAAAATCCCCATGATGCAGTTAAACAATCCGGTATTGCGGGGTTTCAACCCGGACCCCAGCATTCTGCGGGTTGGGGAGAACTATCATACAGCGCGACATTGGCCGGGCCGCCTTCGCCCTGAAGGGTTGGCCGGAATCTCGGCGCGCCGGGACTGCCGCGTAAGGGGCCTCAAAGACCTTCCAAGGTCGTTTCGGCCCTGCGTCCTTGCATCCGCGCGAACTCACGAACATTGTGCGTGATGAGAATTAAATGGTTGGCCCCGGCCACCGCAGCTATCACTAAATCGCGCTCGCTAAGCCGAGTCGGGTATAATTTCCCTGATGGAAATGTTTATCGTCCGCATTGTATAAGGATCATTGCCCATGTGTGTTCGCCCACTGAATTTTCACGGTACGGTTAAACGATACTCTGTAGCAGTAAATTGCCGGTTCCCGTTTGGCCTTGTCGCCATGGTTTGCTTCCTGTCCGGCCTGATGGCATCAACGGCTATGGGAGCGGCAGGTCGGGCGTGGGCGGATCGCCCGCCTACAGTGGACCCAACCTACGGCCTTCCAATGCCGGCTTCCGTGCGCCATCCGGTGGCCATTCCCGCTTGGATATGGACCGCCCGAACCCACAATAATCAGATGATTTATCTGCGGCATTCTTTTAAGCTGATATCCGTGCCTCGCCGGGTGGAACTCTATGCGGCGGCGGAAAACCATTTGGAGATATTTCTTAACGGTAAGAAAATAACCGGCACCTTCCACCGACGTAATGAGCGGTGGCGTCGTGCCCGCAAATTATCAGTCGCCGCATGGCTGCATCCGGGTGGCAATATCATCGCCATTCGCGCGAAGAATGCTACCGGAGCGGCAGGCGTGATCCTTTGGATGATCGCCGATGCCAAGACACTTTGCTTTAGCAACAGCCATTGGCATGTGGCCCGGAGCGTACCGGCAGGGAAGGCTTGGACCAAGCCAAGGTTTGATGACTCAATCTGGCCGCACGCGACCGTTCAAGCACCCTATGGTGAAGGGGCCCGGGGGCAGTTAACTCCCTGGCCGCCGTGTGGTTATCTGGCCCACCTCTACTTTCAACCGCTGCATGTTGCGGTACTACACGGGCAAGCCGCATTCAAAGGTCTTTCAACCGTGGCGGCAGCGCTAACTAAAGAGGATATTGCCAAAATCCGCCCTCAATATGCCGGGCGTTCACTGCTGGCACCGGCCCGTGTAATTCATCTGGTGGTGACACAGTCCGGGTCCAAGGCCCAACCCGAATTATTGATTAGCTTCGGAGAAGAAGTGGCGGGACGCATTGAGGTACGTGGTACCGGCGGTACCGTGTTAATTGGCACTGGTGAATCGCGTGGCGAAGCGCTGCATGGCCCGTGGGGTGGTGTGCATACGCTGAATTTGGCCGATGGAATTACGCAATCCACGCCTTACAGCGCCTTTCGGTATGCTGCGGTCAGCTTCAGCGGTGCGGGACCGATCAAACTTAATCGACTCCGGCTGGATTTTAAGTATTATCCGGTGGAATACCGCGGGGCGTTTGCCTGTTCTGATCCGCTGTTGACGAAGATTTGGTACACGGGGGCCTATACGGCTCATCTTTGCATGCAGGAACAAATCTGGGATGCGCCCAAGCGTGACCGGGCGATGTGGATGGGGGATCTGCAGGTTTCCGGCCAAGTGATTAACAATATATTTCTCGATCACTTCCCGATGGAATTGACCATGCGTGATTTGCGGGAAGAGGCGCAGGCCGGACGCCCAGCGGCCGCATTGCCGGCGAATTATGTCAATAACATCCCGGGCTATTCCAATGCCTGGATTTGTGGCCTGGCGGACTTTTACAAACATACCGGCGCGATTGGTTATATACGTTCCCAACATCAGCTCTTGCTTTCCATGTTGCGGTATATGAAAAAGGGTTTCAATCAGAAAAATATTTTTGTCAATAAGCACAAGAAATGGTGTTTTGTCGATTGGGCACCCTATCTTAGCGGTTCGTGGCAAACGCCGGACATTAGCTCGCCGCAAGCTCGCACCGCCACCGATCTGTACACCTGTTGGGCGGTTCGTCGGGCGGTATTTCTACTTAAAGCCATAGGCGACACGGCCAATGCCGCAAAATATACCCGCTGGGATCGGCAACTCATCCAGGCCGCACGCAAATATTTGGTCAATTCCAAGACGCACACCTATACCGATCTCCGACAGGTTAACGCCATGGCCATTGATTCGCACGTCGCCAATGCCCGGCAGCGGGCGGCAATTTATGCACAGATTCTGGGGCCGAATTGCCCATCCTGGAAGCAACAGTCCAGCCCTTATTACAACAACTTCGTGTTGTTTGCCGTAGGGCACCTCGGACATACCAATGAAGGCCTGAAGTTTGCCGAAAAATACTGGGGCGGCATGATTCGTGAAGGGGCGACCACTTTTTGGGAAGCGTATGATAACACTTGGCCGAAGAAGCACTTTCATCGCTATCTCAAGGCGGATAATGGGCAAGGCTATTTTGTCAGTCTTTGCCATGGCTGGTCCACCGGTGTAACCAATTGGCTGACGGAGTATGTTCTGGGCGTACAG
>JAKATV010000205.1 GCA_021818565.1 Planctomycetota bacterium | reverse complement strand
GCAGCGGCTGCTGGACCGGTATATTCCGCGTGAACAAATCAAAGGGAAGTATGCCGGAAGTCCTGCCGGTCAGCCGACACGGGGGGAGCCTGTTCAGCAGTTCTTATATAACCGCCATATTGCCGCGGAGCGATGGAAAAACGCTAATCGGCCACTACGGCACGGGCGTCTCGGCGGTTCGCATCTCGAAACCGCCTTGGTGGTCCCGCTGGCTGTCGGGATTCCATTATGTGCTCGGCGGGTTCCACGATGTGCTGGCCTGGCTGTCCTGGCGGGCGAACCTGCCGGCGCCGGCCCAGGCGCCCACGGCCGGCGGGCTGGCCGGCTTATGCCGGAAGTTGCTGGCCCATCGCCCGTCCGCACGGGCCACTGGCCCGCGGGTTGTCCCCATCACCAGTGACTGGCGCACGCAGGGGAGCTGGCTGGGCCGCTATGGACGGTGTTGGGCGTGTTTGTTCGCCTGCTCGCCAAGAGGGGGCGATTATGTCTGGTCGCCCGGCTCGGTGGCGCTGGATTACTCCGTAGGGATCGGTCCGCATCACAGACAACATGACAATGGACAATATCATATCCTTGGCGGCGATGCTGTCCGCTTTTACATTAAGTGGCTGTTTACGGCTAAGAAACGGGTGCTGGAACTGCCGGAAATTTATCTGGATCACTGTGTCATCATGCATCAGACGACTTGGGCCAAGGACCGGCGGGAAGCGGAAGTCAACGATGACGGCTGGACTTACCCGGTTACCTGGCAGGGACCGGGGTTTTACGTGTATCTGCATATTCCGCCCGGCGCCTACACGCTCTCACTCTATTTTTTCAACAAGGATGGCCACAGTGGGCCGAACCGCAACCGTGATCATGTCCTTTCCCTGATTCCCCTGCCCGCAACCTACCACTTTGGCGGCGGGTCTTTTCCCAATACCGCGCCGCTGGCGAAGATGCGCGGTGCGGTCCAGAGCCGGGTGGTGAATTTCTGGGGCGGGGTCTGGAAACGGTTTCTGGTTCGCGGGCCGATGAAACTGGCGATTCGCGTGGCCAAGAATTATTCGCTCAACGCCATGCTGTCCGGGGCGATGCTGGACCCGCTGGCCGAGCATCCGGCGCCCTATTATTTCGGCCACGGGGCCTGGCAAGCGCACGAGAGGCAGCGGGCGGAATTTCGCACCAAATTGGTCGCCGCGTGGCACAACCACACGATAGCCCGATACGGAAGCGTCGGGCGGCCAGACGTGACTGGGGGTCAGACGTGGTCCATCAAAACGGCCCAACGAATTCTCGATATTCTTAACGTGCTCGAACATCGCAACCCCGCCGCCTGGGCCGCCAACCAGCGGCAGGCTTATCTATCAGTTCTGCGCTGGTGTGTGGCAAAGTACGGCAAGCAGCCTCAAAACTCCGCCGCCGCGGTGCTCGCGGAAAAGTGCTATTACCACTTGGGGATGTTTCATCGCTGGGAGGCGGTGGAAAATTCGCGCCACATTCTCACCACGCGGCAAATTGAGAAGGGGCTGCGGTGGAATAGTTATAGTCTTAATTACTTTGGCGGCCCCGCGTTTGAAACGATTCGGTGGTATTTGCACGGATTGCGTCACCCCCCTTACACGGGCAATAACATGATGAAGCGCATCCAATCTTACGAGTGGCTGCTACGGAGAAAGAACTGAATTCACCGGCCCGCACGGTCATGCTTTTTAGGAAGGGTTGTTCTATGACATTCAAACGACCATTATGGCACATGCCGGCAGCGGCGCCATTGAAGATGCGTGCAAATATCGGTGTTACCGCCGCGGCGCTGCTCCTATGCGCGTTAATCGGCTCGGGCCGGGTCGGGGCGACGACGCCCTCCTCAGCCGCAAGCATGCCCCCCCGGCTGACACAGGCGCAATGGGACGCCCTTTTCAAGGCCGCCGACAAAAGAATTACTTCGCTGCGCCTGCGGGCGATTATTCGTCTTCGTTCCTACACAACAAAGTCCCAGGCGGAATGGCTCAACAAACAGATGCGGAAAGCATTGTCTCCGAAGGCATGGCAATTCTATAAGCACAAGTATGGTTCCGTTCCAGGACATGGCGCCGCGGGTTATGGCGTACAATTGATGGAGGTGCAATTAGATTGGAATGTTCCAGAAAGGCTGATCAATGCCCGGACAATTCAGTTTGGGGTCCAGACTCTTGGATTAGGGGGCGAAGTACGCAAGAGTCCTCGGATTACAATCTGGGTCGCGGGACGGCGGTTGGAATGGCACGCCACCTTTTTTCATGGAATATGGGCTGTATCTTTATACAAACGGAACAGCGCCTGGGCTCGGCAGAGGTGGTCGAATTGGTGGACGGCATCCGGTTCTGCGGATATTGCGTATGCTCGGTCGCCTTTCGCGGCATCTTTCAGCCGAGGGACCCGAGGGACAAAGACCGGCCACTTCCACATTAGTTCTCATTTGATCCGACAGAAGTATGATCCATCGTCAGGGATTATCCAGTTGGTATATGAACTGTTCCATAAGAGAAAACCACTTGCTATATTCAGGGGGGGATTGCACGGGAGAGTAGAGGTTTACTACAACTTGAAGCTCGCTGGGGGACTGCGGCTTTACCGCAAGGCGGTGGAGGTGGTCAATGGCTTCCAGCGCGTGCTCAAAAGTGAATTTGACTTCCGGCGATTTAAAAAGAGCGGCGGGGTGTGGTTTCCCACCCGGATTCGCGACCGAGCCTGGGGAGGCAAGGAATTTAAGCGTCTCGAACAAGACGAGACAATTAAGATTAGCCACCTTGCCGTCAACCGGATATTTCCACCGGGGAGATTTCAATATACGCCGCCCTTCGGCGCAACCGTTTACGATGGGCGGACAAATAAAACATATGTTGTCGGATTGAATAATCCCGGCGTTCCTCCGGCCGCGCCGGGTGAGGGGGCCGGAGGAAAAAAAGGCTCTGACGCAGGAAAATAGAATGTAACCGTTCACGGGCCAAAAACCGCGTAAAATCAAAGAAATAATGTGGAATCTGAAGTTTATGGGGCATAAAAATCACAAAAAAAGTGCTCTGCAAGGCAAAAAGTGGCGTTTTT
>JAKATV010000335.1 GCA_021818565.1 Planctomycetota bacterium | reverse complement strand
CGTCACGGTTGGTGCGATGCGTGCCGGATTCGACGGCATCCTTTATCCGCCGGCCCATCCCGCATTCAACCGCGACGCTGCCGCGTCGGGCTAAAGATCATTTCCCGTGACAGCACTTGCCACCGAATCACGATGTCGCCCGTAGCTCAATGCGGCAGCGTTGAGTTATTTCGGCCCGTCGCGACGGCTTGGGTGATTGATCAATGGCCAACGGTTTTTGGGGCTGGACGTTTCACTAGCACCCGTGTGTTACCGACCGCGGGAATCGCCAGGGGGGCGACCACCCCGCGCGGAAATGGACCGGGGATCGGTGGGCCTACCGTGGGTTTTGCGGCACCGGGCTGAATCGGGGGTGTCGGCATCACACCGCGTTGTTTCCAGAATTTCAACATCGCCCTGATGGTTGATTCTTCCTGCACCTGCGTATTAAACAGCCAACTCCCGCCGTACAAGGCGGATTTAAAAAAATGATAATGCTGCGGTTTATGGCCGGAGAGCAACACCAGCAGATACAACGGAATGGTGCGATTATCCCAATGCACGCTTTGGCCGTTAAATACAAAGTTGATCTGATTGGCCTGCGGGCGACAGATTAAATTCAGCAGGTAGGGTGCCGCCAGCAGCGGTTTATATTGTGCGAACAGCTTAATAAAATTGCGGCCCTGCAACATGCTGGGGTTCTGGAGAATATCGTCAGTTCCGGATTGCCGCGCCATTTTCTCTGTATAGTTCACCAACATGGATTTCAAGTGCCGGGGGTGCCAGTGCTGTAATAATTGGGCCGCATATTGTCCATCCTGTGCCTGCTGCCAGTAATTGACGAAGTGCATAATGTAAATGTTCTGGCCATTAAACCGCACGACTTGCCGCGTGGTGGCCCCGCTGTACATGGTCATATTGCCCACCGACCGATGGAAGACAATTTGCACCATTTTCTCGGAGGGCTTGCGGTTCCACAGGGCGGCCATGGTTGAAAGATACACCACGCGCCGGCGGTCGCTTAGCAGTCGATCCAATATCCAGTCGCTGTTGCTGCCGGGAATTTTTGCCAACCCTTGGGCCGATGACGCACGGATATCCGCGCGTCGCGCAAAGGCCGCTCCCACCAGTGGCAGCACATCAGGTTCAAAGCCCCAGTTAAACATGGCCATGCGCTTTTTCTGTGGCAATTTGATCACCGCCATGGTCCAGCGATCCAGATTAATGTTAAAATTCAGGAGTTTAATTAATCGTGTCGCCTGTTCCGGGCCGCCGGCATTGATGATGGCCTGCAACTGCATGCCCAGTGCGGTTTGAATAATCTTCGTGGCATGTTGCCGCACGGCATATCGTTCAGAGGATAAATCTTTCAACCCCTGCGCCAACATAGCCGAAACCTTGTCAGATATTGCCGGAGAAGTTGCCGGGCCGGCGCTTTTGGCGCGCAGGCCGGTGGAACCACCGACCGTGATCATTGCCGTCGCCAGAATGGCAACGGCGACTAACGTCCTAAGCAGCGGCTGTTGGTTCGTGGAGGTCATGTGGTCAAGTTACCCGGAAAAAACAGTCATCTACAGGCTTTTTATCGCCCGTAGCGGGAAATTTCATTACATTATTTATACCCATTTGTCCCCTGGGAAAGAAATCCAAAGGGCTTTGCGAATCGGCTTAGGCCTGCACGCGTGACCCAAGGGCATCAAGCACGCTCATATAATTCATGTATGCGTCATAAGGCGATTCATACATGCTGAAGCTCGGCGTATTTAAGTCGCCGAAAAATCGGGTGTTCATATACAGGAAGTGATCGCTGGAACCCAATTTACGCCAAGTGTTTAATAATGCGGCATCCGCGGAATCTTTAACCGGCTGTTCCAGACGATATAACTCCTGCAGCGCGTTGGCCTGCATGGCATTGCCCAGCCAGGGAGATAAATCCCGCTGGGCATCGGTCCAGCAGATATTTCGCGGCACGCTTAATTCCGCCACTGGCTCGTATTGCTTAATAACTTCCGAAGGCGTACTGAAGCGGTCCCCATTTTCCAGTACGAATCGGGGTAGCGCCCGCAGGAATTCAAATATGCCGCTGGCCGCGGAATGCCGCTCTCCAAAAGTTTCGTAATCCATTCCCAGCAGACAGTATTCCCCCTCCGCGCCTGTGCCATGGAGCCAGCGGGCGTATTTATCCGCCATCAGCGGCCAATTAACCCAGTCTTGGGCGGAAAAGCGCAGCGATAAATCATCACTTAACCGATAATGCCGCAGCAAGACTTTCAGTTGCTCACGCGCCGCTTTATACACATGGCCTGGGCTACGATTTCCCAAGGCTCCCTCCCACCCCTCAGTAATAGCGGCCTGAAAGTTTAATCCTGCCGCCAGACGCCCCACCTCATTGGAGTAAATCAAATTGGTATTCCGGAATATCGTCGGCTTTTGTCCGAAATCATGTTCAATCGTTCGGCTGTGCAAATTGACTTGCGAGGCGAATTCATCCGGGGAATAAAGACACGCCAGACTATGGTGCGAGGTTTCCCCGAGAAATTCCACGCATCCGGTTTTAGCAAGTTCCTTCAGTAACGCCACCACCTCCGGCGCGTCGTCCGCAAATTGTTCCAGAGCCGTATTCGTTACGCCCAGTGCCACGCGAAAGGCCGATCCGTATTGCCGCGCCAGATCCAATAATACGTGGGTGGCGGGAATATAACTGCGGCGGGCAATTTCCCGCGTGTAGCGCCGATTGGCCTGGGTATCAAAAAAATCCGAATCGGAATCAAAAACGCTGTAGCGTCGCAGGCGGAAGGGCTGATGAATCTGGAAATATAAAACCACAGCTACCATCGGGCGTGTCCTGTTCTGACGCACTTTCGCGTCATGATTATAACCATGCGGAGCCAAATACGGCAGGAGGTGCCGTCCTCTCTGTGCCATCCTGTTCGTGCTGTACGCCGGTAAGCGGCCGCACGGGGCCGCTTTTACCAGTCCAGCGTTTTGCGCCACGCTTGCCGGAATTGCTCCACCGGTGCCTTGATGATTGTTTTGCCGTTGATGGATTGCACCACCAGCTCCGGCTTCTGCGTCACGCGGCCCAGAATGCCAAAGGCCAGTGTTCGTAACCGCCGCAACACGTCATCAAGGTGTTCCGGTTTAACTTCCAGCACGTAGCGTGTGGGAGATTCGGAAAATAAGAGAATATCATCACGATCCACTTCCGGATCATGCGGGACGCCGGTTAGATCAATCTCGGCACCTAATTGCCCGGCAAAAAGCATCTCCGCCAGGGCCACAGCCAATCCGCCTTCCGACGGATCATGCGCACTGGCAACCAACCCTTCAGCGATCAATTTGGCAACCCGTTGATGCACACCCGGTGCGGCCGCCAGATCCACCGCCGGAATGCTGCGGCCGTTCTGCTGATGCAGCGCGTAATACCATGATCCTCCCATGTGCCGATGGGTCTGACCCACCAGCAGTAAATAATTTCCCGCAGCCTTGGCATCCATGGTTATGCAGCGCGAAACATCAGGCACAATGCTGATAGCGCTGATCAGCAAAGTGTACGGGATACAAATACGCTTGCCTTCATCCGTGATAAATTCATTGGACAGAGAATCTTTGCCGGAAATAAATGGCGTGCCAAACGCTATCGCCCCGTCATAACACGCCTGACACGCCCGTACCAGGGCACCAAGGTGCATGCGGTCGGAACATTTCGGCCAGCAGAAATTATCCAATAACGCTGTGGTCTCCGGATCGCCGCCGACGCAGACAATATTACGGATCGCTTCATCCATACCGCTTAAGGTCATTTGATACGGATCCAGATCACCGAGTCGTGGTTGACACCCGTTGGCCAAAGCCACACCCCGCTTGCTTTCAGGAACGGGTGCCAGTACCGCCGCATCTCCAGGGCCGTCGCCACCGGGGCCGATCAGCGGTTTTATGATGGTTGACCCCTGCACCTCATGATCGTATTGCCGGATAATCCAGTGTTTGCTGGCCAGTGTGGGCATGGCCAAAAGTTGGCATAAGGTTTGGGCATAATCTGCAGGCTCTGCTACGGCGGCCTTGGGCAACACCGGCTCCTGCCACACTGCCTGGCGAATCGGACAGGGCAGGCCGTCATGAATAAATTCCATGTCCATGGAACCAACATTTTGCCCCTGATACCGGAGCGTCAGTTTGCCTGATCCATCAAATACGCCAATATCCGTGGCTTCCACATCCTCAGCGGCTGCCAATTCCAGAAGCCGGCCAACATTTTCCGGCGCGACGGATACGACAATTCTCTCCTGGGCCTCGCTGATCCAGATTTCCGCATAGTTCAAACCGTCATATTTCAGCGGCACTTTGTCCAATTCCACCGTGGCACCGGTATGGGATCCCATTTCCCCGATGGCGCTGGATAACCCACCGGCACCACAGTCGGTAATGGCGTTATACAGCGGCCCGCCATCCCGCGCCTGGAGAATCACATCCATCATTTTTTTTTCGGTAATGGCATTGCCGATCTGGACGGCGTGGCTGAATTCATCGCCATGTTTATCGGTTATTACGTCGCTGGAAAAAGTGGCGCCATGGATGCCGTCACGGCCCGTGCGGCCGCCGATGAGAATAATCCGGTCCCCTGCCTGGGCGTCCCTCTTTTCCGCCAGATGCCGCGGCAACAATCCCACCGATCCGCAGAACACCAGCGGATTGCCAATGTAGCGCTGATCAAAATAAACCGCGCCGTTCACGGTCGGAATGCCCATGCGGTTGCCGTAATCCCGTACCCCGGCTACCACTCTTTGAGCGATGCGCCGCGGATGCAAAACGCCCGCCGGCACCTGTTGCGCCGGCGTAGAGGGGTCCGCGAAGAAGAATATATCGGTGCCGGCAATCGGCTTGGCTCCGCCGCCGGTGGCAATGACATCGCGTATGCAACCGCCAATTCCGGTGGCCGCTCCGCCGTAAGGTTCAATGGCGGACGGGCGATTGTGCGTTTCGACTTTCATGCACACAGCCCATTGGTCATCCAGCGCGATAACTCCCGCGTTGTCCTTAAATACGCTCAACGTCCAGGGCTTATTAAGTTCCTTGGTAGCGCGGAAAATCGTGGATTTCACAAGATTATCAATGGTTTGCATCTGATCACCGGCGGTGTGATGTTCATGGACATCGTCTTCATTCAATCCCGCGGGGTGATGAGAAAAATGGATTTTGGCTTTCAGGGTTTTATGAACGCAATGTTCGCTCCAGGTTTGGGCCAGCGTTTCAAGCTCCGCATCCGTCGGTTCGCGGTCCAACTGGCGGAAGTGTTCCTGAATGGCTTTCATTTCCGCCAGGTCTAAAAATAGATGGCCGCGCCTGGACAACTGCTGAAGCTGGTCATCCGTCAGATGGCGAATAGGCACTTCCAGCCGCTTGAATTCATAGGCTTTGCCGCGCGGAAATTCGGTGGGCGTAAAAGCCGTTTCGTGAACTTGCTCAATCGAATCATTGGCCAGAAGTCGCCGGGCAATTTGGCTGGAAGTTTCCGCCGTCAGATGACCCGAAAGCACATACCGCCGACCCGTGCGCACCTGAATGGCCGCTGGTTGCCGAGGCAGATTCAGTAAATCCGCAATGGCCATTTCCGCGCTGCCGGCTACCGGATCCATGACCCCGGGCTTCAAGTGCACTTCCACCAGCCGACCCGCGCCGACGGTTTCATGCCCCACCACCACGCGCTCGGTCACCGGGTCCGCCAGTAATTCCGCGGCTATTTTATGCACGTGTGAATGCGTCAGTAGCTCCGCTGCGCCCTGCAGCAAAAATACCCGTGCCGTTTGTACCTGATGCACCTCAGCAATGCCCAATTGCTGAATTTCATGAAGTACCGCAGCGCCGGCCGGATCGTCGGCGGAATTTTGAGGATGAATTTCAACGCGATAAACAGCCATAACGCTCCTGCAACAGGTCATTTCCCGGCACCCGTTTGCCTTTTGGAAATACCTGCCGACATTATGCGCGAATCCCCGCATTTTCGCATCCCCGCCAATGGGCTGGCCCAGTTGATTGGCCAAGTCACAGCCGGACCGCGGGCCGGCACCGGGTTGATCCCGCGAACCCGGTGAGTTGTGTGCCCATTCCTAAATAGCGCCGGATTTTTGCCGCGATGACACACCCGCGGTGGCAAATGTTTTTTCAGCGGGTACACTTCGGTAGTAGCCTGTCTGCGTTCGCCGTTGCCGAGGCAGGCACCAAGCGCGGTCCATAGGTTAATTGTGAGGGCTGGCACATTGGAAGTTACGACTTGCTCTAAATTAAAAATCCCCGCGGATATAGCAGCGTTGCCATTGCTGGAATGTCATAGTGTGCCGGTAGATCAGCACAGGCTCATCACATTATTATTCGGTATTGCTGCGGAGGAACCGACGCTGACTGATACCATGCGCAGCGTGGTTTGGCTGATCGAGCCGGACGGGCAATCTGAAATCTGGCGACCCGGTAAAGATTATCCGGGCAGCAGCATCTGGTTTGCCGAACCGCGGACCGGGATACTGCTGGGCAATGATTTTCATAAACCTGACGCGGTGTATGCCTGCAAACTGGATGGCACCCATATCGCGTCATTCCGATTGCCGCTGTTATGGGATAATCCGATTCGTCCCTGGCGATTATTGGCCACGCCGCAGGGTATTGAACATGTGGATGCCCAAGGCGAATTGCAGCACGTTGCCGACATCGCACAACTAATTCTCAGCGCCCAAGGTGCCGCCGATGCAATGACCTCCCGTCTGACCGCGGACTGGCGTCCCCGCACGTTGCTTCTGCCCACAAATATTCCCGGCGACGACGGGATTCCTTTCCGCTTGAACCGCGTTGGCGATCACCTGCAACTGGATTGCATCCGGGCGACAAATAGACTTGAACCTGACTCCCCTTAAGCGTCTGCCTTGGGCGCATTCGCTTTCTGCTCGGCGTTGATCGCTCGTGCCGGATTCGCCAAGGTTCTGAAAACCATTTACGCAATCGACATTTTAAGGCTATAATTCAATTCGCTTTCAAGAGGAGTCGCAATGACGTTGGCTGCGCCGAAACGGGTAGAGATGAGTAAACAAGGAGTTTCGGCCGACGGTCGGCTCCACCGGGAAAATGTGACCAACGCCCTGTTTGAAGGCGATTGCCTGTCACTATTGGAACGATTCCCGGCGCATTGCGTTGATTTGATCCTATGTGATTTGCCTTACGGCACAACACAGAATCCATGGGACAGTCCCATTAGTCTCACAGATCTATGGGCCGCCTATCGGCACGTTCTCAAGCCCTCGGGCACAATTGTGCTAACGGCACAAGGCCTGTTCACCGCCCGTCTTATGGTCTCAAATGAAAAGTGGTTCCGGTACAAACTGGTTTGGGAAAAATCGAAGCCGACGAATTTCCTCAACGCCAGACGCCAGCCGTTGCGAAAACACGAAGATATATGCATTTTTGCGCCTCGGCAGTCGGTTTATTTTCCTCAAATGGGTTTTGGCGTCCCGTATGACAAAGGCGTGCGAAAGAATCAGCTCTCCGGCTCCTACGGAGATTTTCTCCCGGCGCGCGTCCGCAGCGAGGGGCAGCGATTTCCCACCGACGTGATTTACTTCAAGACCGCTGAAAGTGAGGGGCAGGTGTGGCATCCCACGCAAAAGCCCGTGGCGCTGGGACAGTATCTGGTCCGCACTTACTCGCGCCCAGGAGAACTCGTGTTGGATAATGCGTTTGGCAGCGGGAGCTTTCTTGTCGCCGCCCTGTTGGAAGGGCGACGTTTTTGCGGCATTGAGCAAAATGATGAGGCGCAGCTTTTTAAGAAAGCCCACATCAACTACATCACGCTGGCCGCGCAGCGCCTTGGCCAAGCGTGGAGTTGCCTTAGCGAGACGGTCCAGTTGGAAATCAACACGATTCAAATACACCGCAAGGGTGAAAGTCCGTGCACGGAGAAGTTCAGTGGCCAGAGCAAAGATTACCTCAAACGAGCGATCGTGGGCGATCGAATTAATCACCGCGATCAACTCCTATTCGGCTAACCATCAACGAGCCATCTGCCGCGCCGGGGGTGAATATACGCTGACAGGAGGGGAAACTTCCCTGTTTCCAGACGTTCTTCTTTTCGGTGATCAGCGGTATGGGCTGGTGTTACAGGGCTGGGAACTCAAAATGCCCGACACCCCGATTACAGATCATCAACTGATTGCAAATGCGGAGAAAAAGGCGAGACAATTAGGCCTGAAAAGTTTTGTTTTATGGAACGTCCGACAAGCCGTCCTCTATAATCGCTGTGACTCCGGTATTTTTTCTCCACAATGCCGTTGGGGACCTATCGAAATCCAAACACGCGCGGCGGTAGCGGCAGGCACACAAAAATGGCTCGGCTTGCTACATCAAATACTGGACGATCTAAATGACTTCTTTGAACAGCGACCGGAAACCGCCACTGCCGTGCCCGAGGTACTGGACTGCCTGTTTGCCGATCTGATCGCCCGCCACAGCCCGACCTATGCCGCTGCGCTTACAACGGCACGAAGGAGGCAGTCTAAGTTTCGCGCCCAGGTCGACCAATGGTGGATGGAAAACAGGCACGATCATCCCGGATTAAGCGAGACGCAAGCCTTGGCCGAGGCGAATATTCTTAACTGGCTCAACAAGCTGATCTTCGCCCACTGCTTAAAAAGGCTCCGCAAAGAGGCGTTTGCGGTGGATGACATCGTGCAGGGCACGACGGTGGCTCAAACGCAAAAGATGCTCATAAAAATCAGCAAGGCGTGCAATTTCATGGCCGTGTTTCAGAATATGCTTGGGCAAGAGTATGTTGACCAGGCAACCTGGCAATCTCTGCTAGCCGCCAATGCTCTGCTGATCGGCACCCGGCTTGATAAGGTGCCCTCATCGCTTTTGGAACAAACGCTGGAAGGAACCGTCGAGCGCGGCCGGAGGAAGGCGTTCGGACAATTTCTTACCCCGGTGCCATTGGCGGATTTTCTTGTGCGCCTTGCGGTCGATAACATTGAGGGAACCATCCTGGACCCGTGCTGCGGTGCCGGGACCATCGCCCGGGCGGCGTATCAATGGAAAAAAAGCGAAAACATCGCCCCTTGCACCGCCCTCGGGCAGATCTGGGCCAGTGATAAATTTACATTCCCACTTCAACTCGCCACAATGGCCCTTGCCGACCCGGAGACTATTGGGACACCCCTGAACATATTTTGTCACGATGCACTTACCCTTGCCGCAGGCCAGGATATTCCCCTGACGGATCCCGCAACCGGTCAATGTTTTAAGGTCCCTTTACCACCCGCTGATTGTATCGTTTCGAATCTTCCCTTCGTGCGCTTCGAGACACTTGGAAGACAGCAAGGCCAAAGCCGCGGCGCGGCACCGGGGCCGAGGATTCCCGCACTCGATTCCAAAAGCGACTTATTTGCACACCTTATCATGAATTTTCCGCGCTTGCTGCGCGCGGGTGCACGCGTTGGAGTAATTGTTGCAAATTCGTGGCTCGGAACAGGTTGGGGGCGAGAGTTCCGTCAGCACTTGGGAAAACGTTTTCATGTGCGCGCCGTTATCACCTCGGCAAACGGACGCTGGTTTGGTAAGGCCGCCGTCGTTACAAACATCCTATTGCTGGAACTGCGGGACAGCCTTGCACCGGAAAACGTCGATGAAGGCACCAACTTTATTACGACCTTGGAACCTCTCGACCAGTGGAACAAAACCGGCGGCGGGATGGCAGAACTGGCCGGGCAGGCAACGTATCCGGCTCCTGCGAAATCAAATAGGCGTTTGCACGTGAGCAATCTCACCACGCGGAAAATCGTGGAAATGGAGAATCTGGGGCTGCAATGGACCGCGTTCTTTGCAAACTTGGATTTCATGGACGCGGCCCGGTCTTCGCTTGTACCGGCCAACAGCATATTCAGCATCAACCGGGGCGAACGGCGGGGCTGGGACAAATTCTTTTATCCACAATCGGAATCAGGGATCGAACCAAAATTCCTCAAACCGGTTGTGATGAATTCCAAACGGCATTCCGGACTTATCGCGGGGCCCGATGCCCAAGCCTTCTGCTGCTCTTTAACGCCTGAGGACTTAATCAGGAAGGGCTGCCGCGGCGCGCTGGCTTGGATCAACAGGTACAAACTACAGACAAATGGCACCGGAAAGCCACTGCCGCAGGTGCTGCGCCGCCCGGGCTGCCAATGGTACGAGATGAAAGCATCTGCACTTGCGGATTTTGCAATTCCCATTAACCCCGACGCTCGGCTTTGCGTGTTCCGGCTGAAAGAACAAGCATTTGTCAATCAGCGATTCATCCGGCTTACGCTCCGCGATCCTCCACGTATTGACGCTGAACTCCTGCACGCGCTGTTGAATTCGACCTTCGGAATGTTCCTGATCGAGGCCGCTGGGTTCGGCCGTGGTTTAGGAGTCTTAGACCTTAACGCAACCAAGCTATCGAAAACCTTTCATATTCTGGATCCCGATAGACCCGATGCAACGGCTGCCGCAAGAATAAAAGATTATTTCCGCCCGTTGCTTGCGCGCAATATAAAAGAATTACCGGAAGAGATTGCGCGTCCGGACCGGCTGGATTTTGACAGTTGTATAGCTGAGGTTTATGGATTTGTCGGTCTGGAACAAAGCATCCGGGAGGCCTTGGAATTTCTTTATAAAGTCCGTAAATCTGCAAGGGACTAATCGACCATTATCCGGGTCCACGGGCGCGAATGGCTGGCCACTTTTGCAAAGTTCAAATTTTCGGACGATGAGGCCGCCGCATTGTGCGTCGCCCGACAATTGGGCATGGTTAATAATTCGCTTTACCGTGAGCTGACCGGAACTGACACGCTCACTGCCAGCGCCCATTTAGCTCGCTTACGAGATATTGGCTTATTGGATAAACAAGGTAAGGGTTATAATACCGTTTACAAGCTCTCCCAAGCGGCGGCAAACGCCGGCAGATTGATTTTTCCTGAACCTGAAAAGGTCGTAGGGAAACAGATGGCACATTTACTTGGGCGCAATGTTGCATACCTCCAGAACAGGTACATCCAACCGCTGATCGCAACCAAGCGGCTTGAATATCTTTTCCCGAATAATCCCGCCCATCCTCGTCAGGCATATCGGACCGTCGGCAAATCCCAGGATTTGTCGTAATAACCTCGTCCCCACATCCACTCTTGATGCTTCTCCGGTTAGAATACCGTCCGGTGTTTGGCAGAGGTAGTGTTTGATCATGCTGCGTGAACTGCATATTTCCAATTTGGCCGTGATTGCGGATGCGGCGGTTGAATTTGACGCGGGCCTGAACTGCTTTACCGGGCAGACGGGAGCGGGAAAATCGCTGGTGCTGGGGGCGCTGGAACTGCTGCTGGCATTGCGGTCGGGACAGAATATGCTGCGAGCCGGAACCAGCGAGGCGCGTATTACAGGCGTGTTTGTTATTCAAAACGCCACCCTGCGCCGCCGCCTGGCCGAGATCACCGATTTGCCGCTGGCGGACGAACCGGAAATTATTCTCGTGCGGCGGATTCACGAATCAGGCCGCACCACCGCGTCACTTAACGGCCAGCCGTTGACAGGCTCCATGCTCAAAAACATTGCCGAGACACTGGTGGATATTCACGGCCAGCACGATGCCCAATACCTGCTTAAGCCCGCCAACCAACTGGCCTTGCTGGATGATGCCGGACACCTTAGTGCCATCGCCGAAGAATTCCGCACCTTATATCAGCAGCGGCGGGAACTGATGATCCAATCGCGGGAACTCGGTGCGTCACAAACCTTGCGCAAGCAACAGATGGAACTTTATGAATTTCAATTGCGGGAATTGGAGGATGCCGGTCCGCAAGCCGGGGAATTGGAGGTATTGGAAGCGCGGCATCGACTGTTAAGTAACATTGAAAAAATTAAACGCCTCGGCGGCAGCGCCTATGAAGCACTTTATGAAGATGACGCCGCCATTATCGGCCGATTGAAAACCGTTACCGCCGTCCTACTGGAGGCGGCGGAATTAAATCCGGATTTTATTGCCACGGCCGGGCAGGTAAAAGATTCCACCATCGCGCTGGATGATGCGGCCTTTACACTGCGCCGCACGTTAGATCACCTGGAACTGGACCCCGAAGAACACGCGAGTGTTTCGGATCGGCTTAATACACTTAATCGGTTGATCAGCAAATATTGCGGCCACGGCGGCGGCTTGGATCAGTTGCTGGAGTATCAGGAAAGTATCAAAACACAATTGACGCAACTGAAATCCGCCGATCAAAACTCAGTCGATTGCGATGCACGCATTGCAGGGCTGGAAAAGCAGTTATTTGCCGTTGGTGCCAAACTTTCTCAGGGGCGAAGAAACGCCGCGCAGGTTGTCACGCCCGGAGTGCATCAGCAATTGGCTGATTTAGGAATGAAGGAAGCCCGATTCCATATCGAATTTTTGCCGGTGGCCGCCGGAGCCGAAACGCAGGGCCGGCCGGAGGATCCATTTGCTTCGCCCAGCGGAATGGAGACGGTGGAATTTATGCTGGCCCCCAATCCCGGGCAGCCGGCGCGGCCCTTACGGAAAATCGCCAGTGGCGGGGAACTATCCCGCGTGATGCTGGCGGTTAAGTCCATTTTGGCCGCGTCCGATCGGGTCAGCGTGCTGGTGTTTGACGAAATTGACGCCAATGTCGGCGGACGAATGGGAACGATCATCGGCGAAAAATTACGCGATATCGCCGGGCGGCATCAAGTGCTGTGCATCACGCATTTACCGCAGATAGCGGCGTACGCGGATCGGCATATCAGTATTCGAAAAGTTGTACGCGATGGGGAAAGCTTTACATCTGTGGCAACCCTGACAGGCCAACCGCGGCTTGAGGAACTGGCGGAAATGATCACCGGAAAAAACATGACCCCCACGTCGCTGGCGCAGGCGCACGAACTTCTGGCATTGGCCGTTAGAAAAGCCGGGCCTGCAGCCCCCGCGGCACGAAAAACAGAGTCCAGGCGCGGCAAGGCGAAAAGTCCGGTGGCACCCCGAAAAAGCCTGACGGAGAAATAAACTGAAAGCCACCAATGATTATCCGGAATGGGAAGAATCCGAAGCCGCCACCATGGCCCCGCAGAATCTCGAGCCGCCGGCGACGAAAACACCTGGCCGCCACTTCGATTTTGTCGACCGTAAGCCCACGGCAGCACTGGTCTTAAAGCTGGCCAGCCCCGCGATTCTCGAGCAGGTACTGGCCGCAGTCATCGGCCTGACTGATACCGTCGTCGCCGGACATCTTCCGGGGACCGCCAATACGATTGCGGCAGCCTCGGCGGCCGTGGGCATTATGACGTACTTGCAATGGTTTGCGGGGCTGATGACCGCGGCGCTGGGCGTTGGCGCAACCGCCATTGTGGCGCGGGCGTTTGGATCACGCCGCGCCCGAATGGCCCAGAGAGTTGCCGGCACATCTGTGAGTTCGGCATTTATTGCCAGCACGCTGCTATCCGTACTTCTGTATGTTTTTGCCCGGCAGATTTCCTATGGTTGCGGTCTTAGCGGACTGTCGGCCCACTTCGCCCGGCAATATCTGCAAATTATGGTTATTACCATCAGCCTGCAAACCACCGGGCAAATCGGTATGGCGTGCATCCGCGGTGCCGGAGATACCGTCCGGCCCATGGCCATTATGTTCATGGTCATGGTGGTAAATCTGGTGGCATCCACCGCCTTTGCCTATGGGTATTTTGGCCTGCCGGCGTGGGGAATTCGCGGTGATGCATTTGGCACTCTGCTGGCTTATCTCACCGGCGGCATTTGTGCGGCGGTGGTTTTGTTTACCGGATTAAGCCCGATTAACTTACGCCTGCGACATTTACGAATTATCCCTCACATTTTGACCCGCGTGCTGAAAATCGGCATCCCCAGTTGGGTGGAAGGCATTCTGCTGTGGGGAGGGCAGTTTTTAATTGTTATTTTTGTCATCAATTCCAAAAACGATCCCAACGGTTATCTGCTTGCCGCGCATAACGCCGTTTTGCGCATTGAATCGATTTCCTTTCTCCCCGGCTTCGGTTTTGGTATTGCGGCATCCACCCTCGTGGGGCAATATCTCGGAGCCGGCAAGCCGGAAGCGGCAAAGCAGGCGGGCAAAATCGCCAATGCTTTGGCGCTTTTTACCATGACAGTTCTGGCGCTACCTATGATTTTCTGCCCGGGATTTATGCTGGCTTTAATTGTTAATTCCCCACCGGTCATTAAGGTCGGCTTCTGGCCCCTGGTCCTGGCGGGCCTGGCGCAGCCGGCATTTGCCCTGGCCATTGTATTTTCCGGCGCACTGAAAGGAGCAGGCGAAACAGTGCTGCCGATGATATGTACGGTGTCGGGTATTCTGGTGGTGCGATGGGCAGTGTTAGCCATGGGGCTGTATTGGATGGCGACGCATGGAATCCACGGGGATAACCTGATTGCGGTATGGGTGGCAATATGGGTGGATCTGAATTACCGGGGAATATTCAACGCGGTTGTCTACGCGCGTGGGCGCTGGCAGAGTAAAAAACTCTAACTGCCCCACGGGGGCCAAAACGAGGGCAACGCTGGCGCGAAACAACTGTAATATTTTGCACTGGCCCTTGCGATGGGTACGACAATGGTTTCCTGATTTGCAATGCCGTCAAACACGCCACCGTCGGCAACGCCGGCGGGTATGCCAGTGGGGTAGATCGGTTTCGGGGAAGTTGTCTGAAGCTCGTTGCCTACTGCCGCGGGAGCAGGCGTTTGGGCACCGCAATTTTCATGTGATCACTGATTTGCGTGGGGTCTAATTGCATAGCGTCCAAATTGCGGCTGCCGCGTCCGGACCAGAGCCAGATATTGTCCTTATCCAGTGATGATATCCAGAAACTGAAATGCCCCTGGGAATTCACAGTATAAAAATGTCGCGTGAAGGTGCTGCCGGGCGGCCCAACGGATAATTCCGCCCCCGCCGCTGGAAAACTCGTCCCTTGCCACGTGGCCATTCCTGCCACATGCGTGCAGCAAGGCAACACACTGCACAGGCCTATAAATGACAGCAGGGTAAAAATACGCAGCGTCGATCCGAGTTTCATGACAAACTCCCGAAGTATCTACGTTTGGCGGCGGAAGTTGGTTTACCGGCTAAATCAACCCATGGATGAGCGTAGCACCTGGGAGTTATCGCACGCGGTTTTGAAAAAGTATTAAATAGCAGCGATGGATTGTTAATTGGCGACCGCTGTGGCAGCCGGTTCAAGAGGTTCCACCGAAACTTTTAAGTTGGAAGCAAAGTGCACCCGGCCTGGAGCTAAAGCAAAAAGGCTGTCGTCGCGCGCCAGACCGACATTCTTACCGGCGCGATACTTTGTTCCGCGTTGCCTAATAATAATCGAACCGGTGGTAACTACTTCCCCGGCATACGCTTTTACGCCCAAGTACTTCGGATTACTGTCCCGCCCGTTCTGGGTGGAACCTTGACCTTTTTTATGCGCCATAAAACATCTCCAGGATAATCAAAGGCGAACCAGTTGTTCGCCTGCGAATTTCGCAAGCCATTAAGTATACTCACCGCGACTTTGATTGCAAGTCTCCCGCCTACCCGGATTTCCGTCGGTTGACGGTCACACAATAAGCCGATAATTTAGATCATGTTCTCGCTGCGGCAAAACCGCTGATACAGGCCGAGACTGCTAGGAGTTTAGATAAGTGATCATCACCCTCACGTGCCGTCATCTTGAAGTGACCCCGGCGATTCGCGAACATGCGGAAGCAAAGGCCAATAAGATGTTGAAATATTATGACCTCATCAAGGAAATTGAAATCATCCTTGACGGCACCGAGGCCAAACATAAGCGGGTGGAATTTCTCGTCAGCGCTGAACATCGCAATATGTTTGTCGGAACACAGGAAGGCGATGACCTGTATGCCTGCATCGATCAGGCAGCCCATAAGATTGAACGTCAATTGACGGAACATAAAGACCGATTCCGAAATCGTAAA